>JAQXFL010000008.1 GCA_029250345.1 Candidatus Poseidoniaceae archaeon | reverse complement strand
GGGGGCTCCTCATCACGGATTCTTCTCAACGATGAAATTGAAGCTGTCCACATCAACGCACGAGCCTCTGGCCATGTGGCAGTTGGGCATCTCCATCTTGAGGTGAAAGGCTCTGCAGTGGTGTTCCTACACATCTCTGGCGAACCGGAATGGGTAGGACTACACATCACAGGAACCATTCACCCCAATGCACATCTTGCATTCGGCTTCATCAACGAACTCGACTCCAATTCGAAGTTTCTCCGATGTGAAGACTGGGGGTTGGAGCGCGATTCATCGCTTGAACACGCTACGCTTTCCGTGGGTGGGTTCCGATGCAAATCAGATTTGAGAACATCGCTCAACGGCACAGGTTCATCCGTTCGCCAATCAATTACGGTTAACGCAGATGGCTCTCGGCACGATGACGAGCATGTCGAAATTCATCATCACCATGGCCACACCCAATCGGATCTGGTAATGAATTCCGCTTGCGGAGGAAGCAGCCATTTCATTGGTACCGGTTTACTGACGATTGCTGAAGGGGCGAACAAGTCCGATGCATCGCAAGTTTTCCGCAACCTTCTTCTTTCACAAAAAGCACGTGCTGAAGCAATCCCTGAACTTGAGGTCCTTGCAGATGATGTTTCTGCTGCCCACGGTGCCGCCAGTGCGCCGGTTGACAACAACCAACTCCACTATCTCATGTCACGAGGCTTGGACCCGCAAGAAGCACAATCTGTTATCGTAAACGGATTCCTTTACGATGCCTTTTCAAATCTCACAAACAAAGATTTGCTTGAGGAAATGCGAACACGGCTCACTGTGCATTTGGAATGTGAACTCAAAAGGTGATGCTTGTGGCGCTACGTGATGATTTTCCAATACTCAAAAGAGAGGTCAACGGCTATCCGCTGATTTATTTGGACAATGCTGCAACAACCCAGAAGCCACAGGTTGTTCTCGACGCAATGAACGAATTCTACACCTCTTCAAACTCCAATGTTCACCGAGCTGTTCATACCCTTGCGGGTGAGGCTACAGAAGGATACGAATCCTGTCGTAGTCAACTCAAGGAATGGTTCAACGCTGAACGAGCAGTAATTACCAGTGGTACCACCGAAGCGATTAATCTGGTCGCTCATGCTTGGGGCCGAGCGAATCTAAGCGAGGGTGATGCAATTGTTTTGACCGAAATGGAGCACCATTCGGATATTGTTCCATGGCAGATGCTTGCCGAAGAACGAGGCATTGAGTTGAGGTATGTTCCCGTGCTGGAAGACTTTACACTCGATATGGAAGTCTATGCTGCCTCACTGGAAAATGCCAAGTTGGTCTGTGTGGTTCATACCTCGAACGTTCTTGGTGTCCGGAATCCGCTTGAAAGAATCACTGAGCTCGCTCATTCGAACGGTGCATTGGTGTTGATCGATGCTGCGCAAGGCGTTCCTCACGAACGTATTGATTTCCAGGAATCCGACGCCGATTTCATGGCTTTTTCAGCCCACAAAATGTGTGGTCCAACAGGAATTGGTGCTCTGCTGGTTCGTCCTGATGTCTTTGAGACGATGCAACCGTTCATGGGTGGCGGGGACATGATTGAAACGGTAACAGTCAACGGCTCGACGTACCAAACCAATGAGCATAAGTTTGAGGCTGGTACGCCAAGAATTGCTGAAGCAATCGGTTGGTGTGCAGCATTTGAATGGATGTCTAAACTCGACCTTCGTAAAGAGCATCAGCGTCTCATTGGCATCGCTCAATGGGTCGCTAACGAGTTGCGCTCAATGGGAATTTCAGTCTATGGCCGACATGATGCTGCTGACAGTGCCGTTGTTTCGTTCCTGCATCCTTCAATTCAAAGCGAAGACTTGGCACATCTGTTTGATGCGAGGGGTATCGCCGTACGTACCGGCCACCACTGCGCTCAACCACTCTTGCACCGACTCGGAATTTCGGGAACCGTCCGTGCATCATTTTACCTCTACAACACCATGGAGGAAGCAGAAGTTTTCGTCGAACAACTGAAGTACATCACGGAGAGATTCGGATGACTTATCCCTTAGAACTCGCCGAGTTGATTGAGGAGTTCCAAGATATTGATGATAAAATGGAACGTCTGGAAATGGTTTTTGATATGGCTGATGAAGTCATTCCGTTTCCCCCCGAACACTGGACGCAAACCACAAAGGTACAGGGATGCCAATCAGAAGCACATGTGAAAGTCGAACTTCAAGACGGGAAAGTCTTGATGCTGTCTGGAGCAGATGCCAAACTTGTTCAAGGTTTGATGGGGATTTTATCCATTGCCATTAACGGAAGCGCGCCAGCACAAGCCCTGCTTCTTTCTCCGAACTTTGCTGAAGAGATGGGCATCCTCAATTCACTCTCTCCAAGCCGCTCCAACGGCTTTCGAAACATGTTTGACAAGGTCATGATGGAGATTCGAATTCTCGAATGAGGTGGAAGTATGGTAGAAAAGCAAGATGTAATGATAAAATTAGACGAAGTCGAAGATCCTGAATTGGAACTTTCCATTGTCGAGTTAGGACTGGTTTACGATGTACGTTTCGAAGAGAAATCTGAAGGTCTTCATGCAGAGGTCGACTTGACGTTGACTTCACCTGGTTGTCCAGCTGCTCCCGAAATTATGGCTGCGGCTCATCGTGCAGCACTGCTCACAGAAGGACTTGATTCTGTTCACATTAATTTGGTGTGGACACCACGGTGGGACCCTAAAATTCACGCATCGGAAGATGCGAGAATGGATATGGGCATCTGGGATTGATTATCTTCGTACAACGATGGTCAGGACGTCGCCGTCCTTGAGCAAATGGTCGAGACCAACTCGTTGCCAGTCGAATTTTGCACTCGGTCCTTTGACACGTGCATAACGGAATTTTCTTACAAAGTCTCGATGCAGTTTGTTGCAAATGTGTTGGACGGTCGAGTCGTCTTTGACGATCAATGGCTCTTCCATGTCGGCTTCTTGGCCCTGCGGTTTGAGAAATACCCGCATGAAACCCAAGTTGTCGTAGATGAAATCTTTGAGTTCATCCAATCCAATATCCTTGAAAGCAGAAATACGCATTACAGGCCAATTTTGAGGCAATGCCTTTCGAGAACGAACAAGGTCTTCTTCAGTCGCAATATCGATTTTATTGATGGCGATAACCGCTTTTTCATAAATCCGGTTTTCAGCGAGGCAATCTACAATTTGTTCAGCAGTCGTATCGTTACGTAGCGTGACGATAGCTGATGTATAGCCGAATGAGCGGATGATTTCACTCATCTCTTCATGGGTAAGGTGGGTTTGTTCGACCGTCGTTCGAACGTCGATTCCACCGCGCTCAGTACGCTTGATGAAAACCGGTGGTTTTGTCTCATTCAGCCTCAAACCTGCATTGTGAAGTTCTCTGTGAAGGACGTTAAAGTGGGCATCTTGGAACGGGTCGACGATGTACAGTACCATGTCGGCGCTGCGAATAACGTTGAGAAT
>JAQXFL010000005.1 GCA_029250345.1 Candidatus Poseidoniaceae archaeon | reverse complement strand
GAAGAGTATTGAGTCTTTGAACTTGAGGTTCATTTTCGTCACCATTCTGCCTCATCCCATTCACTGGTAGCGCACCAATTCAGCAAGTCGAGAGCGACTTCGCAGGATTCTGCAACCTCTGGATTTTCATCGTGTAGAAATTCTTCGAGAACGGGCTTTGCTTCTAAATTACCGATAGCGCCAAGTGCCTCTGCAGCTTCGTGACGTACCATAATGTGCTCTCCTGCGTCGCTTAAGCGCTCAATAAGTGCAGGGAGTGCAGTATCGTTTTGCATTTGCCCCAATACATAGGCCAACTCATGACGTAAAAGTGCGCTTGAAGCTGAAAATCCAGAGCAAAGGGCCAAACAAGCATCGTCAGAACCGAGATTTCTCAAAGAGAAGACGCTCCGCATTCTTTGAAACATTGGCAGTGATTCATCGCACAGCGTTTCGGCCCAAGAAGTTACATCGCCCTTGAATTCTGCGGGGGCGGGGTCAACAGATCCGTATTGGCTCACACCCGGCATCCGCTTTTCGACTGCCATTTGGATCACTCATTTGCGCCGATAAAGGCCATTGTGGAAGTATCGAAATCCATCTGAATCATGCCGATCTCCTGTCCTTCACGGATGAATTGTCGTACTGAGGCTCTGCCTTCGTTTTCGTAGTCAATTGTGCGTTCATTCACATACATTCCGACGAATTCGCGGTTGGTATCGTCATCAATACCGCGACCCCATTTTTTAGCAAACTCAAGAGCCTCATCTGGTGATTGAAGAGCGAATTCAATGCTCATTTTGGTGTATTTGGTTATATCTTCCATTACTTGCTGCCCAAGATCACGTCGCACGACGTTTCCACCCAACGGCATAGGCCAGCCGTCGGTACGTTCATTCCACCATATGCCAAGGTCGACGTGGACCTTTAGGTTGTGGTCGACGTAAGTGAGTTGACCCTCGTGAATGATAAGACCGCTCTTGTATGTCCCATCGAGAACTCGAGGAATAATCTCGTCGAACGGTACCACTGCAATATCACAGTCGCCCCATGCAAGTCGAAGACCGAGGTATGCGCTGGTTTTCAAACCAGGCACTGCGATGGTCGATGAACGTACTTCTTCGGTTGAGGCGCCAGCAAGAGAGACAACCATCGGACCGTATCCTTCGCCCATTGATGCACCACAGTTCATGAGTGCATAGTCATCGGAAATCTCAGGAAAGGCATGAATTGAGACAGCAGACACTTCCAGTTCGCAATTCATTGCTCTGTGGTTGAGGGTTTCGATATCCTGTAGTTCATGGACAAAATTGTAACCAGGAGTTGGAAAAGCGCCGGTTGTCATGGCGTGAAACATGAAGGCGTCGTCGGGGTCTGGTGAGTGGCCAATCCGTACAATTTTGTTTCCGTTTTCATCGAGAGGTAACTCTGCCACCATGATGCTCCCACCGTAGCGACCTTGATGAACCAACCGCATGATTTGAATACAAAAATGAAACACAGAATACGAAGTATTCAAACCTTAGAGGGAACTGGGTTATATCGACGGCCATGGACAATCGACGGTTAAGAATACAAACGCTACTTTGCTTAGCGGTGTTTCTAGCAAGTTCAGTTTCAGTGGTCGCAGGCCAATACTCAGATATTGCTTTTGTCGATGTAACTGTGACAGAGAATGCAGAGGAATCTCGTACGGTCCATATAAGCCCAGATGAAACCTTGATTGCAAGTGGATATGATGGATTAGTAGCAATTCACAATTTGAGCAGCTTAGAATTGGTCGAATCCTTTGACGTAGACGGTGATGTATTGGATATCAAGTTCTCTCCTGATGGAACATTGATCGCATTTGCCATGACCGGCTCTGTAACCGATACCGATACGATACAAGTCATTGATGTTGAATCAATGACGCTGACCTCGAAACAGAGTGGTTCCAATTCGCGCTCAGAACGTATAGAATGGTCGCCGGATGGAAACCTAATCGCAGTCCCAAACACCAACAATGGAATCAATCTACTTCGTGCATCGGACATGCAAGTCGAACGAACGCTCAACGGAGAGCACAATACGAAGGTGACATGTGTGGATTTTTCATCCCTCGGAAGTTACATTTTGACCGGCGATGAAAGTGGTCGTGTCGTCATGTGGACGCTTGAGGGGAATCCAACCGGCAAGCAATGGGACCACGATTCAAAAGTGGTGAGTTGTGACTTTGATTCAGTGGACGAACAACTTGCTGTATTTACCGAACAAGGTCAAATGGCACTCTGGTCATTTTCCGGTGGAGCAATATCTGAAAGAAATTTTGAGGGGGGCTCGCAGTTGCTATGGTCGGTCAACAACAACCAAATCCACCTCCTCGAAACTGGAATTTCACAGAGAATTCTCACAGTGGATTCCACATCACTCAACGACATCGTATCGATTTATCTCGCTCATCAAGCCATGGGTTTCGATATCGTCGAGAACCAATTTGGCACACGCCAAATGGCCTATGTAGCGACGGATACGGGACATATTGCAGTCTATGGCGCTCCGAGTGTAGCAGTAGGACAGGGTGAAAGCGGCGCTGATTTGGATGGAGATGAACTTCCAGATGAGTTTGATGATGATGATGACGGTGATGCAATTCCCGATATCCGAGACAACAATTGTGAAACTTTTACCCAAGCATGCAGCAAAAACCCGGATGTAGAGACCATCCGGAAAGTTTCACTCCAGTTTAATTCTACTGGATTAATCCTTGACGATACATTCACCCTCGACATTCAACTCTCCTCAGCATTGCGAAATCTTTCTCGGCGTTCTGTTGTGACGGATACGCAGTTGAGTGAAGAAGAGGCTGTACTTTTTGCCGATGCAACGTGCAAAAATATGAACCAAATTCACTACATCAGTTCTTGGAAAGACGCCATACAAATGTCATCGGGTCAGCTTACAAATGCTCGTGTCGAATGCAATGTCGAACGAGGAATGGCATTTACTGCAGTGAGTGACCAAAAAACGCACATTGCTGTCACCTACTCGATTTACTTTAATCTCAGTGATACGGTAACATACCCGCTTGAATTTAACATTCGATCTCAACCGAAGTCAACTGATGCCTCTTTGGCCCAACATGCTGAACTCCACCCCATCGATGTTACTGCATTATCTTCGGAATCGAATGAATTCTATTATTCTCCTTGGTGGGTGAGTGAGGGTGAACTGAGCATCACGTTGGAGGAAGTGGTCAAAGAAGAGCCAGGCATTGCGACAAAAGTGATTGAAGGGTTCATCGACAATCCAATCCTGTTTGCCCCAGTCATACTCTTGCTGGCAGGAGTCGCTGTGGTGCTGATGAGAACCAAGAACGCAATGGATTTAGAACTCGATATGGACGTTGAAGATGAAGGAGAGCTCGGTACAATCAGCGATGATGAACCGGAATACGACGAAGAAGTTGATGATCTCCAGAACAATGATGAAGGTTACAGTGAGGAGCGAGACGTAACCACTGATGAACCTCGCGAAAAGTCTGAAGACAAACCCGTTAAGACCCGCAGAAAGGCCGTTCAAAAAGTAGCACCAAAGGATGGCCCGATTACGAAGGTCAAGCGTCGACGCCTAGACAGTAATGCAGCAACATCTGAAGAACTACCTCGGAGGAAGACTGCTTCAAAGAAAAAGGTGGTTAAAGAAAAACCAACACAAAGGAAAGTAAAAACTCGAAGGGTGGTTACCTATTCTGACAAGAAGGACGAAACCGCAGATGATGACTGATTACCAAGCGAATTCTGCACCCGACTTTAGCCCACATGCTTTCGTGAGGAACTCATTAAGCCCAGAGAGATTTTCACTGTCGATGCGATTGAACACTTCTCCAAAGTACCGATCTAATCGCTCATAATCAAGATGCGAACGTGTCATGGCCCATTCTATTACGCTCTGACGTTGCTCAGCACTTTGTTCGAAATGACGCAAATTGTCGTTAAGAACGGCGTGTGCGTGACGAAGAGATTCAATTGGCGTATCCTTACGAGCTGCAAAAACGCCAAACACCATAGGTTTTTGAGTGAATTTAAGCCAGTCTTGACCTAAATCGAGTTGAACAGTATTCGGTGCGATTTTGGCACCTTCAAGAGCACGGTCACCAATGAGCAGCGCTCCTTCGCATTGTTTCAGCATCCCCTCGAGATCAGGGCCCATAAGAACAAATTCGGGGTCCAAGTTTCGCTTTTTCAAGAGGTACTTCAACAATTGAACTGAAGTAGCTGAGTCCGTTGGTAAAGCAATGGATTTCATTTGCTCGAGAGGCTTATTTCCGAAGACAAGAACACTACCAACTTCACCTCGACTGCAAATCCCAATGTCTGGCAGCAGTATCAGTTCGTCGGCATGCCGAGCATAGTCTGCCGCCGGTATTGGTGCAAGTATGCAGTCCTTACGCAGTAGATGACCGGTAAGCCATGCAGGCGGGGCAGCGAGAATATTCCAATTGGTCTCTAATCCATAGAACAGTGGGTCGCAATTGAGAAAAGCAACTCTGCCCATCGTTTGCATCCAATGTGATTCAACCATCTCTCTTCCTCAGGGGCTGGCCATTTTTAACCCTCTACGAGGCTTAGGCTCTGGTGGAATGAAGATTTCGAATCTTTCGTAAGTCGTGTTTCTTTGGACAGGGACACATCCAGCATCCGTGATAAGACGCGCAAGGCGAATACGGTCGTGGTCGAGTGGTGTTGTTGAGCCGGCAAGATGCATGATTGATTCTTTCTGGACTGTTCCATCGATATCGTCAGCACCGTATTGGAGGGCTAACTCGGCTAATTCATCACCAATGTTCATCCTGTAGGCCTTGATGTGAGGAATGGTATCCAACATGAGGCGGGAAACGGCGATGGTACGTAGAATCTCGCTACCCGTTGCAAGTTGGGCTTCAGGAAGCCGTGTGTGGTCAGGAAGGAACGGATAGGGGACAAAGCACTGGAAACCGGAGGTGTCATCGTTGACTTCTCGTAATTGAATCATGTGCATTAATCGCTGTTCAAGTGTTTCAATGGTTCCAAAAAGCATTGTACAATTGGTAGGAATTCCGAGTTCATGGGCGGTGCGATGGATTTCGAGGTACTCGGATGAACTTTCTTTTCCGTTGCAAATAATCGCTCGTACGTCATCGTCAAGGATCTCTGCACCTCCACCTGGTAGCGAACCAAGGCCTGCATCTCTAAGTTGTTGGAGAGTGTCTTTGTAACTCATGTTCGAGAGTTGGGAAAGGTGTTTGATTTCGACAGCAGTCAAGGCCTTGATGGATACATGCGGGAAGCGTTCCCGTGATGCCTTGAAGAGTTCTGCGTAATGTTCGACACCCCAATCAGGATGCAATCCACCAACGGAGTGTACTTCGTCGACATGCTCGGCATATTGACCGAGGTCTTCGAGGTATGCACTGACGTCTAATGCGTAAGCATCCTTCGCTTTCTTAGAACGACGGAAGGCACAAAACTTGCAAGCGAGAACACAAATGTTGGTCTGATTGACATGCACATTGGAATTGAAAAAAGCATTCGAGCCGAATCGAGCGGAACGGACACAATTTGCCAATCGTCCAACCTCCGAAAGATTGGGATGCTCAAAGAGAACAATACCATCGGCAAGCGTGAGGCGTTGACCGTTGGAAATCTTGGCAGCAACTGGCTGTAGAGTCGCACTCCAAGTATCGAGGTCACCGACAAGTTGTGGCAAGAGTGACTTCCATTCAGGGTTAGAACCCGCATCGAGAACGGAAGATTCCCATGCTGACATACATGTTCCTGCCCCACACTGTTTTTCAAGATGTGGTTTAGGCCACACGCTTGTTACGCTTACTGTACAGCAAAGTAACGAGATTTAACGATGAACTTTCTAAACTCTTCAATGATAAATACTGTTGAGGCTACGCATACAATCACCATCCAGTCCGTCGCTTCAAGCGTTACTGTACGTAGCAACCCACCAATCTCCAGTCCCACGAGCGGTAGCGTGAGATTTGAAAGTTGCACAAAGAACAACAAAAGACCGAGCGAGATGAGTATAGCCAAATTTATCGCCTTGTTTGAAAATAAACCAAGCGTGAACACACTGTCTTGGCTTGAACGGCAATTAATGACGTTAAACAACTGATAGAGAATAAATACCGAGAATGTCATTGTTTGAGCATAGGCGAATTTCTCGGATGCATACGATTCTGCATCAGCCATTGCGCCGGCATCTCCAGCAAGGCACGCATCAATATCGAAGCCAGTAAAGGTCGCCGCATCGGTCATTGGAATCGTGTCACACGTTGAAGGATCAAGACCGCCGCCTGCGAGATAGAACACAGTCAACGTACCTGCGACCATGATGGTTCCTAACCAGAAAATGAGGGCAACATCGCGGAAATTCGGTAATCCTTCGTTCACTGGACGAGGGGGTCGCTCCATTACATTGCCATGCTTCTTCTCAACGCCTAAAGCAACCGCAGGTGGGCCATCCATGAGGATATTGATGACCAGGATTTGGGTTGCAGTCAACGGTAATTCCCAAGGCAGGACGAGCGTAGAAAGAACAATCAATGCTACCGCTGCCACGTTTGTAGAAACTTGGTAGCGGACAAAGTTACGAATGTTTTGGTAAATCTTGCGCCCTTCTTCGACTGCATGAACAATGTTTGCAAAATTATCGTCTTGAAGCACCATATCTGCTGCATCTTTTGCGACATCCGTTCCAGCAATTCCCATTGCAATACCGATGTTGGCACGAGAAAGAGCTGGCGCATCATTCACGCCATCGCCCGTCATTGCGACAATTTCTCCGCGCTCCTGAAGACCAGACACAATACGCATTTTTTGCTCAGGCGTAACACGTGAGAAAATACTGGCTTGAGATGCAGCCTCCGCCAATGCTTCATCGCTCATTGTTTCAAGGGATGCACCGTTCACAGGGGCAATACCACCTTCGGTGATATTGAGTTCTTTGCCAATTGCTTCTGCGGTATATTGTTGGTCTCCAGTAATCATTTTGACACGGATTCCTGCTTTCTGACATGTTGCAATTGCT
Organism: Candidatus Poseidoniaceae archaeon; assembly: GCA_029250345.1. GTDB lineage: Archaea > Thermoplasmatota > Poseidoniia > Poseidoniales > Poseidoniaceae > MGIIa-L1. Next base: position 36,653 of record JAQXFL010000005.1, on the reverse strand, counting down.
TCCTTGACTTCGGAACGCGGTGGATCCATAATTCCGACGAGTCCAAGGAAAATGAAACTGGACTCAACAACGTTGACATCATGAATATCTTCGTCATCATCCAGCCGACGAGCACAAAGCGCAAGGACTCTCATTGCTTGATTCGCCATTTCTTTGTTCGCTTTCGATGCTGCTTCAAAGTCGTCTTGTGTGATAGGGACAATTTCTCCGTCCACTACTTTCCATTCGACTAATGGTACATAACCACCGGCACCACCCTTTGAAAAGATCCATCGCTCACCTTCATACTCGTGAATAACAGACATTCGCTTACGTGTTGTGTCGAAAAAGAATTCGTGGATTCTTGAATGGCGTTGCGAAAACTTACGCACATCACCGTTAATTTTCCATCCTAAAACAGCACATGCTGAATCCGTAGGATCGCCAATCGCCTGCCATTGCCCATCGACTTTCGAAATCTGAGAATTATGGCACAAAGAGAGGCATGCAGCCGAAAGTCGGAATGCCAAATCACTCTGTAATTTGCTCATCCCTTCATCCGTCACTTCGGTGCCGTCCAGTGAGAGGTTGCCAACTGGCTTGAAACCCTCACCGGAAACTGTGAAAGTGCCGTAGGTCGAAGAAAACTGGCGTACAGTCATTTGATTCTTCGTAAGCGTGCCCGTTTTATCCGAACAAATGACTGTAGTCGAACCGAGGGTCTCAACTGCTTTCATGCGACGAATAATTGCTTTGTGACGGGCCATATTTCGCATACCGAGCGCAAGGGTAATCACGAGAATAATCGGCAACCCCTCTGGAACAATCGCTACGAAAATGGCGATGGCGATGATAAATTGGTCTACGGCAACTTCCCAAAGATTGTCTTGGGCTAAACCGTAAGCAATGATGAGTTCAATTGAGACCAAGAGGACTGCAACGATCAATGCGATGAATCCTAAGAAACGACCAAGTGATTCCAATTTTAGTTCCAATGGAGTTTTTGGAGTTTCAGTATCGACAATGTTGCTTGCAATGCGTCCAAGTTCTGTTTCCATTCCAGTTTCAACAACAACACCAATTGCTCGGCCTGTCGATACGCATGTGCCCATGTAAGCCATGTTGTTACGGTCAGCCAAGAGCGTCGCAGCCGGCAGAGAATCCGTTGACTTGAGAATGCTGTTCGACTCACCGGTGAGTGAGGATTCATCAATCCTGCACTGGTACGATTCAATGACACGAATATCAGCGGGTACGTTCAACCCTTCTTCGAGTTTGACAATGTCACCAGGAACTAAATCAGGCGTTGGGATTGACCATTCAATGCCATCACGGATAACGACACATGTCGAAACAGCCATCTGTTTGAGAGCATCCATAGCCTGTTCTGCTTGGCCTTCTTGCCAGTACCCAAAGGTGGCATTTGCAGTGAGGACAATGAAGATGAAAATTGCGTCTCCTGGATGATCCGGTTTGATGGCAAGTGCGATGAGTGCTGCACCAATCAGCAAGTAGTTCAAAGGGTCGTTGTATTGAGAGAGAAAACGAAGAATCGCAGAAGTTTTTTCGGGTTCTTTCAGTTTATTCTTACCGTATTCCCCACGCCGCTTGAGAACCTCGGCATCCGAAAGACCGTCTTTGTTGGTATCAAGAGTATGAATGATTTCATCCGAGTTCAAGTCATGCCAAGTATTCACCCAAAACACCTCACTTACGTGCGTAAGCAGTTCTTGGTACCATGGAGGACTTATGATAATGATGGTGGTCTTCCCTTTCCGCACAAGCGATGAATTGAACAACTGCATCTGCCTCGATGGTGCATGAGCGATTTGGGAGATCCATATATCCCTGCCTCAGAATCACCGAAAGAATTGACACTGCGTGTCGTGATTGTGGGGGTAATTCTGGGTGTCCTCATGACTGCTGCTAATGCCTATTTGGGGTTGTATGCTGGTATGACAGTATCCGCAAGTATACCTGCAGCTGTCATGTCAATGATTATACTGAGAACAGCATTCAATGATGTCTCAATCCTTGAAAACAACGCCGTCCAAACAATGGCTAGTGCTGGGGAATCTCTAGCAGCAGGAATTATTTTCACCGTCCCTGCATTCCTGGTCATTGGCATTTGGACAGAAATTCAATGGCTTGATACCATGATTATTGCGTTACTCGGGGGATTGTTGGGCACCATGTTCACCATTGCTTTGCGTCGACTCTTCATTGTTGAAGAAGCTCTACCTTATCCAGAAGGCGTAGCTTGCAGAGAAGTATTGGTTGCAGGTGAAGAGGGTGGAGAAGGGGCATTGGCCATTCTCTACGCACTTGGAATCGGTGCGATCTATGGTCTCATGGTCAAAGGCTTCGAAGTTACCCATCACAAGGTCGAGGCAGCCTGGGAGTTCATTGGAACTCGAGTGTATGCTGGCATGGATCTCTCGATTGCGTTGCTTTCAGTTGGCTACATCGTTGGTGTTCGAATTGCATCGTTCATCTTCCTTGGCGGCGTCATTGGATTTGCATTGTTGGTGCCCATGTACGGACTCATTCGTGGATGGCCGCCTGCGCCTGATTTAGTATCGAGTTTCAGCATTATCTGGGCATCGCAAATACGTTACGTCGGTGTAGGTGCTATGGTCGTTGGTGGAGTATACACGCTTTGGTCGATGCGTAAGACAATCATCACTGGACTATCAAAAGCCCTTGTCAAGAACGACGACTCCTCTGAAAACCTTTTGAGAACTGAAATAGACCTCCCTCTCGATAAAGTTCTCATGTTCTGTGGAGTTCTCATCGTCCTCACTTTCCTCTATTATTGGTGGGCGACTGGTTCACTCATACTCGCACTTGCAGGCGCATTATTCCTTGGAGTAGTAGCCTTTTTCTTCGCAGCTGTTGCAGGATATATCGCCGGAGTTGTAGGCTCTTCAAACTCTCCAGTTTCGGGTATGACCATCGCTACATTACTTTTCACTGTAGCATTGGTTTGGATTGTTGGAGACTTTTTCCTCGGCCTCGGAACATCAGAACTGATGTTAGCAACACTTCTCATCGCTGCAATTGTGGCATCATCGGCGGCAATTGCCGGAGACGTCATGCAGGATCTCAAAACAGGACATATGGTTGGGGCAACACCGTGGAGGCAACAAACTGCAGAAATCATTGGTGTAGTTACGGGTGCTGTCATCATCGGACCAACGTTGCAACTGCTCCACAATGCATTCAGAATTTCTAAAACAGCATGTGAAATCAATCCGCTGCCTTCGGACCCTGGGTGTGAAAAAGCGCTTTTCGCACCGCAAGCCGAATTGATTGGGGCCATCGTGCAAGGAGCATTTGGTGGGGGGCTCAATATTGAGATGGTGTTGTTGGGAGCTGTCATTGCAATTGTCCTTATCGTACTCAAAATGCCCGTCATGAGCGTAGCAATAGGTATCTATCTCCCATTAGCCCTCTCTGTTCCAATTATGCTTGGTGGAATTATCTCTTATTTTGCTCTCAATTCTGCCTACATCCGTATCGATGGCTCGATTAAGTCGAATCCTTCTCCAGCAGCGAAGAAGGCTGCTAAAGAAGTGGAGAACCGTGGTGTACTCATCGGTGCAGGATTCATTGCAGGTGAATCGCTGCTTGGAGTGTTCATCGCATTGCTGATTGTTAGCGATATCAATCTTAACGAAATATTCGGTGTGACGACGCTTGGAGACTTCTTCTCGCTGATGTTCTTTGGATGGTTCGTTGCTGTGTTCATCTGGCTTGCCACTCGAGCATTGCCGAAGGGTGGAAACCTCGTTACCGAATCGAGAATGGTTGTACTCGACGCCAGTCAGAAATTGTTTAACGCTTTCAAACTCAAGAACTTGAAGTGATTTCACGACGGTCATCCATTCGAAAAGTAGGAAAACCATCAAAGGGCTCCCGCTAAGGCACAACATTACGAGGGTGTAACAATGTCCAAGTCGATAGCAGATTTAGAGGAAATGGCACGTAAATGCCGTGTTGAAATTGTCAAAATGGTTCACCGTGCGCAGGCAGGACATCCTGGTGGCTCTCTTTCCGAGATTGACCTCATAGCTGCGCTTTATGCCACTCGTATGCGAGTACGCCCAGAGCAGCCAGATTGGAATGACCGTGACCGCTTCATTCTCTCGAAGGGACACGCCTCTCCGGGTATGTATGCTGTCTTGGCTGAAATGGGATTCATATCCCATGAAGACCTCAAATCATACCGTGTTCTTGGCGGAGTCTGCCAAGGGCACGTCGACATGAAATGGTGTCCAGGCGTAGATTTCTCTGCTGGATCTCTTGGCATGGGACTCTCGTTCGGCATGGGCTGTGCGACCGCAGCTCGACTCGATTCCAGTGAGCGAAGAGCGTTCGTTATGATCGGTGATGGTGAAATGCAAGAGGGCAGTGTTTGGGAAGCAGCAATGGCTGCAGCACACCATGAACTTGGAAACCTCAAGGTCATTCTTGACCGAAACCGTATCCAAAACGACGATTTCTGTGAAGAGCAAATGCGCATGTTTGACATCCCTGCAAAGTGGAAAGCATTCGGATGGAACGTTAAAGAAATTGATGGACACGATATGACTCAAGTCATGGAAGGTTTAGACTTCCTTGAAGCGCCAGAGAACTGCAACGGCCCTTCGATTCTTATTGCTCATACCGTCAAAGGTGCTGGTATTTCATACATGGAAAACAATCCCTCCTTCCATGGTGCTGCACCGAACGATGAACAATTCCACCAAGCCATGGTTGAACTTGGGGAGGTGGAAGCATGACACGTATGGCAGCAACACGAGACGGATACGGCCAAGCATTACTCGACCTCGCCGACAACCCGAAAGTGGTTGTATTGGAAGCAGATTTGGGTAAATCCACCAAGTCCTTGCATTTTAGAAAAGCCCATCCAGAGCGAACTGTTTCATGCGGGATTGGAGAGCAAAACATGCTCTTGGTTGGTGCAGGCATGGCCGCATCGGGATACATTCCGTTTGCAAGTACATTTGCTATTTTTACAGAACGTGCGTTTGAACAAATGAGGAACGGCGTTGCACGCCCAAACCTTGCCGTACACCTCTGTGGAAGCCATGGAGGAACGCACACTGGAACCGATGGTTCATCGGCACAGTCAATCGAAGACTTGGCGGTGTTCCGAACACTACCAAACGTTACGGTTCTTCATCCGTGTGATGATGTAAGCACTCGTATCCTCACCATGAGGCTTGCAGACACGAAGTCTCCCTCGTACATGAGAACCGCTCGGAATAAAACTCCTGTCTTGTACGACGATGTTGACCCTGAATCGATTCAAATCGGCAAGGGAATCGAACTCAAGGCTGGTAACGATGTTGCAATTATTGCATGCGGCGTATTGGTTTCAGAATCTCTCAAAGCCGCTGACGTGTTGAAGCAAGAAGGCATCAATGCCAGTGTGATCGACATGCACACCCTCAAGCCACTCGATGGTCAACTTGTCGACCAGATGGTTGAACGATGCGGGGCAATTGTGACGGCTGAAGACCACAATGTCATCGGTGGATTAGGCAGCGCTGTTGCTGAGCACTTGGTTGCAAACAAGTTTGCTCCCCTTGAAATGGTCGGAGTTCCAGACCGATTCGGAGAATCTGGCCAAGCTGATGAAATGTTGGATGTCATGAAGTTGTCTGCTAAGTACATCGTTGCGGCTGCCAAGAAGGCAATCTCTCGAAAGTGAAAGTGCTGAAGTTACATTAGCGAGATGCGCTGAGTTCATCTCATGACGGGTGAAGATACACTTGCTTCAACACTTGAAACTGTTGATTCATTTACCAAAGAAAGGGACTGGGAACAGTTCCACAGCGTCAAGAACTTGATGGCCTCTGTCGCAATAGAAGCGAGTGAACTCAATGAAACCATTCAATGGAGCAATCCAACTGCTGAAGAAATTCGCTCAAACCCCGAACTCACTGTCGAGATCTGTGACGAATTAGCCGACGTCATGGTCTACTGCCTCCGGTTGTGCTCTGTATTGGACGTCGACCCGGTACAAATCATGCATACTAAAATCGAGAAGAATCGAGCGAAGTACCCCATTGAGAAGGCGAAAGGGAACTCGAAGAAATACACTGACTACGAATAACTGAGACAAAGCCCACAGCAAATACTTGAAAGAGTGCCTTCCACATCCTCGCAACATGGAGTTCTTCCTTGACACAGCAGACGTAGACGAAATTCGTGAAATTGCCGCATGGGGTATTCTAGATGGGGTAACAACCAATCCCTCACTCATTAAGAAAAGCGGTCGTGACTTCAAACAAGTAGTTGCTGAAATTGCATCGATATGCGATGGACCAATTTCCGCAGAGGTTACCGCAATGGACACTGAAGGTATGATTACTCAAGGCCGAGCATTGAAAGCAGAACTCCCTGAAAATGTCATCATCAAGATTCCTTGCACTCCAGAAGGACTGGCGGCTACGAAAGTTCTCAACGAGGAAGGAATTGATACCAACGTTACACTTATCTTTTCTGCGGCTCAAGCCTTGATGGCTGCGAAGGCTGGCGCAACTTACGTCTCACCGTTCATCGGTCGAATCGATGACACTGGGCATGACGGAATGACGTTGATTGCTGAAATCATGGATACATGGGCCAATTACCCATCGATTACGACCAAGGTCCTTGCTGCCTCAATCCGACACCCAACTCACGTGCTGCAGTGCATCCAACTTGGAGCACATACCGCAACAATGCCTGCAAAGACATTCCGCCAACTCATGAAGCACCCACTCACTGACCGCGGACTTGAAGGATTCATGAAGGACTGGGCCGAAGTGGAAAAGGCTGGAAATGCCTGAGTTCGGCTTAGTGTATTGAGAAGGAGGCTTCTTGAAGGAAGGCTTCACCCGATAACTTACGGAGGCCGCAAGATGACATCATCAAATGACTTGTTGAAGAAACTCTTGGCGGGTGATTTTTCGCCTGAAGAAATTGCGGGTGACCCCGTCCTCGTGAGCCTCGCTGACCGGATTTACGGCATCAAAATCGCTCCAATCACACCTGTGAAACCAAGAGACATACAACCAAATGAGGTCGCTGCTGCCGCCCCAGTTACTGAGGTTGCTCCACCTACTGATATGTTGATAGAAGTGATTGGTGATATTGCCCCAGCAACCCCACTGCCAATGCCTGTGGCCGACATGGCAGTCGTTGCTGAAGCCACAGAGTCAAAGAAGTCCAATGCAATGGGAAGATTGGTTATTGCAGGCCTCGGTTTCGTCGTTTTGAATCTCTTCGGCGTTTGGTCGTATGTTTTCGGATCGATGTGTGAAACTGGTGATTTGTGCCCTGCTGAAGGGTACACACGCATCAATTTGATGGATATTTACAAGATTGACTCGGGCTACGGCTGGTCTGAACCAGTGCAAGCAGGTATCTACGGAATCCCTGATATCGTGGCTGTAGTGGTACTCTTTGCCGCTCTTCTTCTCACCATGCGAAAGTGACCGGTGTTGTCATGGACATTGGCTTGAATTCAGAAACGGTTGCATTCCTTGGAATGTTTCTCATATTGTGTGCTTTTTTTCTTGAAACTCAAAACATCATCCACAGTAAGGCATCATCCTATCTGATGCTCATGGCAATCGGTTCAGGAATACTCGCCGTTCGGGCCTATTTGATCGAAGAATGGGCATTCTTCATTCTAGAGGTCGCTTGGTTTGTTACTGCGATGCTGGGGTTCGTTGTTCGTCCCTCAAGAGATGGGCAGACCAATCAACTCGAATTGTGAAAACGGCTGTTGAGTGGAGAACTCAATTCTTGGTTCACTTCATGCGTCATCTTGATGAGCGAGTGGTGGCGAGTCCTGTTTATGGGCAAAGGACCGGGTAAGGCCAAGCGAGGAATCCCCTCCAAAGCTGACAACTTCACCGAATGGTATCCATTCATGGTGGAAGCTGCTGAATTGGTTGACAAGCGATATCCAATCAAAGGAATGGACGTTTGGCGTCCATACGGTTGGAAGACCATGAAACTCATCGATAGCCTTACTCACGCGGAGATGGAGAGGACCGAGCACGAGGAAGTCAATTTCCCGCTCCTCATACCGGAGAACCTCTTAGAAAAAGAAAACGCTTTGGTGGCACGGCTGAAAAGGGCACGTGAAGAAGGTGTAGACCCTGATGACTTGCGAGATGAAGATGAAGAAGGCGGTTTCAAGAAAGAAGTCTATTGGGTCAAGCATGCGGGTGAAAACGAACTTGACATTCCCATGTTTTTGCGACCGACCTCTGAAACGGCAATGTATACCATGTTCCCGCTGTGGATTCGTTCGCACAAAGATTTACCATTGAAAGTCTATCAAATGGTCAACACATTCCGGTACGAAACCAAGCAAACCCGCTCATTCATTCGGGTACGTGAAATCCATTTCTTTGAGGCGCATACAGCACACGCAGACGAAGAGGATGCTACTCGCCAAATCCAACAAGATTTAGAAATCGTCAACAACATCATGCATGACCTATGCTTGCCGATTATTAAGGCCAAGCGCCCTGTTTGGGATACGTTCCCCGGGGCATGGTACACCATTGGAATCGATGCGGTGATGCCGAATGGACGAACGCTCCAAGTTGCTTCTTGCCACCATTACCGTGACCAATGGGCCAAAGCATTCGACCTCTCCTATGAGAATCTTGAAGCGAAGCAACAATTCTGTCATCAAACCACTTACGGTATGTCCGAACGGTTGCTTGGTGCGGTTGTTGGGATGCACGGTGATGAAAACGGACTTATTATGCCGCCAGCCGTCGCACCTTTCCAAGTCGTCATATGCCCAATGATTCGAAAGAATTCTGATGTGGACACGGTCTCAGTAGCCAACGATATGGCAACGAGCCTCCGAGCGAGCGGGCTTCGCGTCAAAGTTGATTCACGTGATATTCATGCAGGACAGAAATACTACGATTGGGAAATTAAAGGCGTACCTCTACGACTGGATGTTGGCCCACGCGATATCGCACAAGGAACTGCCTTCGCCGCTCGCAGAACTGGTGGCAAGGAGCCCATACCAATGGATGATTTACCGAATGCATGTAAGGAAATTCTCGACGAAATCGCACAAGAACTTCGAAAGCGTTCCTCCGCTCACATGTCTGATGTTGTTCAACCGCTACCTGCATTCACCGAAAAGGATGGAACTTGGGTCATGGACGGTGAAATTGAAGAGGGCAAAATCTACGAAATCCCATTCGACGGAACCGATGCTCATGCCGAAGCCATAGAGCGTGCAACGAGCCTGACTTTCCTCGGAGATTCAACCGATGAATACGAAACTGAAATGCCTTGTCACATGAGCGGCAAAATGACCCGTCGACGAGTGATTCTTGCCAAAACATACTGAGATGGTGATTAAGATGGTCATGGACGAATGGCTAGCTGTTATCGAACAAGACCACGAAGCTGCAGTAGCTCGTTTGAACCGAGCACTCAACCTCAAAGGCGACACAATGCTCGACCCAAATGTACCTCCGCATACATACGTGGGTGACATCGATAATGTCCCACCTGGTGAGTGTGTTCTTCTCTTGGGCATCAACCCGAAGCGAAATTTTGATGAAAATTTCCAGAGAGTGAACATCAATCTACCAATGGAAAGCCTACAAAACTACAGAAATTCAGGAAAAGTGAGTGATCTAGAGAATTGGATTCAGTTCCAAAACCAGTATTTCCTGCGGGAAGAAAGGAATCGTCGATACTTTAACAAATACGGCAGCTGGCTAGGTAAACACTGGTTTACTGAAACTGCTTCAGACTTTTCTACTGCTGATTGGAAGCAAATGGTTTGCCACAGGCACCTCGTCGAAGTGGACACAGTTCAATACTTCTCACATAAAACTGGCCTCAACCCTGAACACCTTGCAGACCTCATACAGACGGACCCTGCTCTTGGTGCAAACATGCGATTAATTGAAGCAATTATTAAGAAAATTAAGCCTAAGTGGATACAGGTCACAGGAAAGTCGGGCTGGGTGATCATCGAAAGACTGTTTGGGCACGGTACATTTACTGATGCTAACCCCGGAGATAAGCAAGGAACTGAATTGAAAATGGGCCATGTCAAAATAGGTGAAACTGTTACTCCAGTTCTCATGACGAAATTCTTTGGAAGTATGGCGGGTGTCAACTCGAACAAGGAGAAGGATGAAGTCGCCAATGCATGGACGGTTTGGATGAGCCAGCAATAAGACAAATATGCTACATGGGCAACTGCGCTTTCAATTTGAATCCGCTCTACTCAAACTAAAGTGCCAGGGCAATGAACGCAATGAAAACGGTGGCAAGAAGAACAATTGAGCCCCAAATCATTACACCGTACGAAAAAGATGGACGCTTTTTAGCAAAGCCCCAGGCAATCCCACCAATGGCAGAAACTGGCCAGACCAAAACAGCAAGAGACCCAAAATCAAGGATTCCACCTGAGTCTTTCCAGTAGTAGTGAGTGTATGTTGGTTCAGAGGTTGAAGGAGGATAGGCTATGAACACCGAATTACCCTCTTGCGAAATATAAACAGAAAAATTCTGATTCGCATCATGGAACTCTGCCACCCACCAATTTTTACCTGTATCATCAGCCTCAACGGGCTGCTCAATGTCACGTACTTTTTGCGACCCATAACCCGAAATGTATCCTTCCCAGGTTTCAGTTTCCACTGTAAGATCCCAGTAACCATGAGTTGCAAAATTAGAGTTAAATTCTGAGGACATATAAAATCCACGAACTGCGTAGGCTTCGGTACCAAAAGAAACATTATTCTCCGAAGTAGATTCTTCAGAAGAGTACGAAGTAAACAGTCCAGAATCAGCTAAGGTAGCAAATGATGTACTTGCAATCGCTACAAAAATTGGCAGAATGAAAAGACCTGCGACAAACCAAACCCACTGTGGACGGCTTGATACACCTGCGTTGTCCTCCGAATATGGGTTTGCACCCTGTGTAGAACTTGAATAAGATTCGACACCAGAAAGCGCTGGTCCATCAACTAAGACAATCTTTTCAGGGGGATTGCTGATTGATTCACCTGCAGAATCGGAATCGTCCATGCGGTTATGTTGGCAGTCTTATTGAAAGAGATGTTGTAGGTTGCGAGTGAAATTCAATCATTGAGTTAATGAAAACTATACGATGAGACAGGTGAACAACATTCGTGCGAGCGAATGCACTTGAAGTCTTAATCTCAGCGAGATGCGAGAGTAAGGTTCTTCCACATTTCTTCAGGAACTTCCATTGCAAGTCGCAGACCGCCCATTGCGCCCAAGCGTACCGGGTCATCAACGACGTGTACATTGACATCGCCCATATCAGAGAGTTTACGCTCAATCATGGCCCCGAGGCCTTTGATTCCTGAGCCGCCACCAGCGAGAACCATGTTTCGACGGAACTGGTCGTGATACTCAGGGTTCGAGCCAGAAATCAATTCCTTGACGTTTTCAACGATAGGGTCGACAATAGACTCACATGCTCGCTGAATACAGTCGGTAATATCGAGATTCATTGCTTTTCCTTCAATAGAGAAGTCAACCATAACCGGTTCGTCAGGGGATGCTGTTCCTACGAAGGAATATTGCTCCTTCCATCGGCGAGCCATATCCTTGGTAATTTGTGCACCGCTGTACTTAGATTGCACTTCTTCGATGATTTTTCGGTCAACAAAGTCTCCAGCGTGCCCGGTGTGCATTTGATCGCCAGGGCCAGGGATTGTACCGTAAACACGGCAAAGATCTGCGGTTCCTGCTCCAATATCAATGACGAGAGTGTGTTCAATCATGTCCAGTGCATACGCAACAGCGAATGGTTCAGAAATAATCATAGCGGCGTTTACGGAACCTGCAGCTGCGTCGAAAATTGCAGTCTTATCGACATAACTTGCTTCAGCAGGAGCACCAATGACAGCGACGACACGATCGTAGTCTTCGGGGTCGGAAAGTCCAATCAGGTGGGTGATAAAGTGTGCAATGAATTCACGGTCTTCTTGCGTGTCTTTGATAACACCAAGTTCGAGTGGTCGGAAAAGGTTGAGTGCAAGTCGATTTTTGAGTGCTTCTTCACCAAAGAGAACATCTCGCTTGAGGAAATTACGGGCAATCGGGTCTTTCGGAGTTCCGATAACGGTCAACTCTTCTACTTCGTGGCTGTCGGATGAAACCATAACCGAACGGAAGGTTCCCAAATCAATTCCAATATACAATACGTCTTCTGCCATAACACTCGCCTACCCTTGCCATTGTGAACTACCTTATGAAGGATGCCACGCATACAGAATCGCACTTGAGGTTGGAAAAATGCCATTCTTGAACTGAACTATCGAAGAAATCAGCACCATTCTTCACAGGACTGACAATACCATGCAGCATATTCTGGATAGAGACGAGCCATCGAGCCACATGATGTGCATTCCTTGAGCGTATCCTCACCAAACATTTCCAATACCATTTGGATATGGTATACATCATCAATTCCAAGTTGCTGACGCATGGACCAGAGCAGTTGATCTTCGCTTGGCGAGATGATTCCATCTTCCAAAACCAGCGCTACAATACTACGGTAATCCTCGAAATCTTGCAGGTTTCGAGCATCCAATACAACTCCGTTTTTCTCAGCAACGATATCCGTTCCTCCAGGGTCATCAACGAACAGAACGAGTGATTCTGGTTTCAAATCCTCGCTCCGTAGTTCGAATGAAATTCTTGTACCCTCGAGATTAGCATAGACCAAATTAGAATTGTTGTTGATTACATTTGCAATTGACCGAGCGGTGTGTGCTGCTGAGGTACCACGCCTCCAACCGTGAGGATCTGAAACGTTGAAACAATAGAACTCAGTGCCCTTACCAGGATATTCCAGTCGTATTTCTTCTCCACCGTCAAAGCCGTTTGCTACGATTGTAAGTGCTGCAACTTCAGTCGATACGATGTTATCGTCGTCATCGAAACTAATCATGAGTGGTTTCCGTTCCTCAGTCGCTGTGTTGTAATGCCCCTTCATGCCGGACATCCACTTGTCTTCAAGTCGAGAAAGCGACGCTTCTTGCTCATCAGATAAATTACTGTCAACACCGAGAACTCCAGCGAGTCCACCGCTTTCAACCTCCTTACGGAATTCTTCGATTTTGGCACGGTCCTGGTGGTAGGTTGGAATTTCAGTAGGGCCCGAGGAATCAACATGGTTCGGGTCTTTCCACTCATGCTGGCAAGCAACGCAGCTCAGATATCCATTCATCGTCGAAGGTTGAGATTCTCCACCGCACCTGGGGCAGTCTCCACCTTCAGTGAAAGCAAGATTGTCTACGGCCTCGCGTCGTCCTTTCCGTATGTTACCAAAGCCTGCCATGAGATGCCCACAACAATGGCTTTCTATCAAGGCTTTGGAGAGAGAAGTTGGAAACTCTGCATTAGGCAGACTGTGGAATGGCTTTGAGACCGTAACGAATCAAGCCTTCTTGAGCGTAAATGCGACGAACCGCAAAATGAACTTGGTCGCCAATACGGGGAGAATATTCGACGTCATCGCAAACCAAAAAGACACCTCGAGGGCCTTCTTCGAACTTGACGAGAACCGTTTGAACCCCACCCAATATTGGTGCACGTAGGGAGAATTCTGAAGGTGCGCCAGCAGCACTCAGTTTCGTCCACGATTCGACGGTTGCAGCATCAGCGAGAAGGGCGTCTTCCTTAGGAAGACGTACGCCTGACGAATCCATTTGACGTGGTGGCCAAATGATGCTACCATCAAAGTTCTGTGATGCGAGTGAAAGTCGAGCAGCTCCACCCTCATAGTATTGCGACTGAGAGACATACGCACCTTGGGAAACATGCTGCAGGGAACACTCTTGCTCCCAAGCGGCCTTCATATCCGTGAATAATTCGTCATCCATGATTTCAGTACCGATTGGTTCATCGAACTCATAATGTTCATCATCGGATTGAGAAAGAACCAATGTCGCCTCTTCACCGTCGATTAAATGCCAGTCGACAACGTCATCATCAAGATCTTGATTTCGCTGAGGCGAGTCAACCGATGTTGACATGTATACCACTTGGGCGTCAATGGATTGTGGTAGACGGATGGTCGTGAATTTGTGCCCTTGGGCATGTAAATATTGGATTCCAGCCACTGCCATTGTTGTTGAATCACTGTCTGGCCCGAACACAGGAGTACCGTCATGAATGTAAGGGGACTGAAGGAGCAATGAACCGTTCGAATGCGAGAGTAAGTATCCCTTCCATTCAGTTGTCTCACTCATTTCGATCCCTCCCAAACACATGGACTGCACATGTGGCACCAGAACCTCCGACGTTGTGGGTGATACCTATTTCGGCATCACGGACTTGTCGCTCAGACTCGACTGATCCACGCAGTTGCTTGAACACTTCAACTGCCTGACCGGTTCCTGTGGCACCTAGAGGATGGCCCTTCGACTTGAGACCACCACTCGGATTGAGACAGACTGAACCTTGATTGCGAATTCCTTCACCGTTGCGGGCAAAGAGTCCGCCCTGTCCAGAATCGGCAAAGCCTAGGTCTTCAGTTGCAATCATTTCAGCAATTGTGAAACAATCGTGGACTTCGGCTAAATCAACATCGCGAGCAGTTATCCCTGCAGCTGAATAAGCCGATTTGGAAGCCTTCTGAGTTGCTACCAATTGGGTGATGGATGGACGGTCGTGCAAAGCAAGCCTGTCTGAACCTGCACCGGATGATCGAATCCAGACGGGGTCATCGGTAAATTGACGCACAACATGATCTGCCGCCAAAATCACGCATGATGCGCCATCTGAAGTTGGGCAACAGTCGTAGAGCGTCAGGGGATCTGCGACCATGAAACCACCCGCAGCTTTCTCAAAAGAGACCTGCTTTCGAAGGTGCGCCTGTTGATTTTCGAAACCATGCATGTGGTTTTTGACGCTGATGTGCACTAAATCGTCGTGAGTGGATTGATGTTCGTGAAAATGCCGTCGAGCCATGAGCGCATACGTTCCTGGAAAGGTAAGACCAGCCAGCCGCTCCCATTCAGTATCACCCGAAACGCCGAGCCAAAACCGCTTGCGTTCCGGTGAAAGATCATTCATTTTTTCGATGCCACCAGCAACCACAATGTCTGCTTGTCCACTCTTAATGGCCATCCAAGCATCCCGTAATGCGAAACCAGAAGATGCACATGCGTTCTCAACACGACGCACTGCCACGCCTTCCATCCCAGAATGTTCGGTAAGCAGTGCAGCGGTATTGCCTAGTTGACCACCGCCGAAAGCCACGCTGCCGATGAATGCTTCATCCACTTGCCGTGGGTCGAAATTCTGGTCAACACTCGCAAAAGCATTTTCAGCGGCTTCAGCCCACATCCCTTTGAGACCGAGATGGTGGTTACCATACTTGGTTTGACCTGCACCGATGACTGCGACATCAACCATGACACGCCGAAGAAGAACCAGCATTTGATTGAGTCGGTTCGATTCAGCCCTGAAACCGAGTGTACCACCCGTAGAGTCTAAGAACGCGCCGTCACCCGCTACAAACATGCTCCGACAATGTAGAGCCCACGGACACTTCAAAGGTGCCAACTGCCCGACCTGTAACGAAGAAGGAAAATTCATCATGAGCGACCGGGAATCGAACTCCCTCGGCCGTATGCTTGCGTTGGTTCTTCGTCACGCACCTGAAAAGTTCAATGTCGAAATGGATATCAACGGCTGGGTCAACGCTCGGGAACTTTCTGAATCCATCTCCAAGCAACGCCGCCACTACCACTGGCTTCGTGGATGGCACTTCGCTGCAATCGCAAACGCAGACGACAAAGGACGATACCAAGTTGAAGGCGACATGCTAAGAGCGACCTACGGGCACTCCATTGAATTGGAATTGGACCTCCCTACCGACCAAATCCCAGAAGCTCTGTACTGGCCATGTGAAGAAGGACAAGCAGAAACAACCATGGAACTCGGTATTACTGCAGGCGACCGAAAGCACATTCACCTTTCACGAAGCATCTCCAACGCTATGGAAGCTGGACATGTGAGAATACACCGCCCAACTATTCTTGAAGTTGACACCGTTCGTGCAATAGCCGATGGTCACATCATCTACCGTGCTGGAAAGACAGTTTTCCTCGTCGACGAAATGCCTGGCGAATACCTCTACAAGCTCGAGGCAGATGACCCAATCATTCTGGAAATTATTGCCCAGTGGGAACTTGAAGAGCAAGAAGAAGAGTGATTATCGCTTTGCGCCGCATGAGGCGCAGAAGTCGAGATCTTTCTCAAGACGTGTTCCACAGCCGGAACAATGGTCATGACCAAGACTTAGCGATTCAGCCTTGGAAACTGGTTGTGGATGCTCATCGTTGGACATCGAACGAACGAAATGGAATGGATCGATTCCATGTTCGAGCAACTCCTTGTACCGGTTACCAAACAAAATTGCTTCTTGAATTGCTGATTCAATCTGGAATTGTCGGGTTTCACGATCTTCTCGATCAGGAATTTCTTCCGAATCTTCCAAGATTGCTTGAAGATGACGCATGAAGTCGCTTAGAGACGGACCGTCGGACATGAATCACGGTCGGTGCGGTGGGTCATGAATCCTTGGTGAAGAAATATTGATTCGGATGGAAACCGAAGGGGTATGCTCATCAGCGATTTCGTAGTGGGTGTAACATGCGTGACAGAGTGGTCATCAAATGGGGTGGAGGCCTCATCACCGACAAATCATCACTCTGTACACCGAACATGGCCGTGCTGAATCAACTGGCATCAACCGTTGAAAAATGTCAAGCGGCGGGTCTCGAGGTCATTCTTGTACACGGTGCAGGGTCATTTGGACATCTGCGTGCTAAAACTTGGAGGCTCAATGAGGGATACATCCCTCATGTTGAAACACCAGAAGGAAGTACACTTTCCAGTCAAAAAGAGGCTGTAGACCAAGTCCGACTTGAAATGCTACAACTCAACAAACATGTATGCGATGCCTTGGGAATGTACGGAATACAAAGCATAGTCCATCCACCTCACCTGTGGGCCACAAACACGGGAACAGATTTTGCAGGTAGCCTTGATAACTTCACGGCACAGAGCGACAACACGGTTCACATCACCTTTGGTGACGTGGTCAATGTTGAGGGTGAAAAGCAATTTGGAATCTTGTCGGGCGACGACTTAGTCGTTCGGCTTTCGTTGGAATTGGAAAATGTAAAGCGTCTTGTCTTTGCCATTGGCGGTGTTGACGGACTGCTTCGCATACCACCCGAGCACGCCACTGAAAAGGATCTCATCGAAGTGTGGACTCCCGAGATTACGTTTGAGGGCGTTCACCAATCAGACATCGATGTCACGGGTGGTATCGGATTGAAAGCTGCAAGAGGAGCCCATGTCGCCGCTCATGGAATCAATGTCGTCATGGTCAACGGTGGCAAACCCGAACGAGTTCTGGCGGCAATGCTCGGAAATCCAGTTCGAGGAACAATTGTCACTCACAAACAGTGAACTGCACCTCAATTTTTTCACTTTCATCCGCAGTTGTGTCAAATGACTTTACAGAACTCTTCATGTAGCGACCGCGAATCCATTGAACTCGGGGTTCACATGAGCGGATACGATATAACAGACGTCCCGAATATCGAACTGTCTGATTCTGAGAGGGATTTACTCGACTCGTTGGGTGCTGATTCTACGCAGTCGACACTCATGTCCGAAGCCATTATTGCAGTCAATGAAAAGGACGCAGTACTCGGACCTCTGTCCAAAATTGCGGCTCATCGGAACGCAGGAGCGTACCACCGTGCATTCAGTGTTCTGCTGTTTGATTCAAAGAAGAGATTGCTGCTCCAACGTCGAGCACACGGCAAAGTCACATTCCCAGGGGTCTGGGCGAATTCCTGCTGCTCACACCCGCTTCACAGCGACGAAGAATTGGTTGAAGAAGGGGCGCTCGGTGTAAAAACCGCTGCAATTCGTAAACTAGAACAGGAACTTGGAATCGACCCGAGCCATATTTCGGCGGACGACTTTACCTTCATGACCAAGATGCGTTATTCAGCACGAATGAATGAAACATGGATTGAAAGAGAAATCGACCATATTCTAGTTGCTCAGAAAGACGTTGAACTCAACATCAACGAAAACGAAGTCTCGGAAACCATGTGGGTATCCCAAGAGGAATTGGAAGATATGCTCATCGAAGAGGAACGTTCCAATGGATCGGTCGCACCGTGGTTCCGATGCATTGCTGCTCGAATCATGAACGATGACTGGTGGAGCGCCATTGGAGATTCGGATGCTTTGAGCGCATTAAGCGACGATGAAATACACGACATGGGCGATGTAACACACATGCTACCCGAAGCCGAGGGGGCTGGCCTCAACATCTCTGTTCTCGAGGTAAAGCCGTTGGTTGAGCAACGTATCATGAACAGCTTGATGGCCTCACGTCATGAAAGACTGGCTGCTGCAATGACCCACCTCATTCATGGAGGTGGAAAGCGGCTGCGTGCAACATTACCATGGCTCGTCGGAAAAGCGGTTGGCGACTCTCACTCTGGAATGCTCGATGTGGGTGCAGCGATTGAAACAGTCCACAACTTCACATTGGTTCACGATGATATCATGGATGACGATGATGTTCGACGAGGCAGAAATGCCGTCCACATTGAGTTCGACCTCCCTACCGCCATCAATGCCGGTGATGCAATGCTTGCAATTGCGTTCGAGCGATTAGTACAAGCTGAAGGGCTTCAAGCAAACGATGTAGCCCCACTCGTAAACAGAATTGCCTGGATGGTCCGTCGCGTCAGCGAAGGTCAGCAGATGGATATCGAATTTGAAGATGAACTCGCAGTATCGGAAGACGACTACATCGAGATGATTGAAGGAAAGACTGCTGTCATGTTCCTCACCTGTGCAGAAATTGGCGCAAGAATGGCCGGTGCAGACCAAGAAACAATTGACTGTATGGCAGATTGGGGTCTTGCTGTCGGACTCTGCTTCCAACTTATGGATGATTTGATTGATGTGCTGTCCGACTCAGATGTACTCGGAAAACCAGCAGGTTCTGATGTAGCTCAAGGTAAGAGGACATTGATGGTGATTCATGCGCTTGCACAACCTGACAGTGAAGACAAACAAACCTTGCTTGCGGCTCTCGGAAAAGGCGAGGCTGCAGATGCTCAAGCCATTGCTGATGCACTCAAGGCATTGGGCAACCTCGGTTCGATCGACTATGCAAAGCAACGTGCGGTCGATTACCACGCAAAGGCCCACGCTTGTTTGGACCGCATTCCACAAGGACCTGCAATGAAGGCCTTGCGTGAATTAACAGACTTCCAATTAAAGCGAATCAGTTGATTTCAAAATCATCACCGATTTTGACGTTGCCTTGCTTGATGACTTTGGCGTACCAGCGTGTCATGTGAGGTGCTGTTTTCACTGAGATTTCCTTGAATCTACCGTTGGTAAATGAATCGCGAATCGTCTTACACGGTGGCGCATCAGATGTAACTTCCAAAGTGAGGTCGGCAAAGCGGAAAATCGAGCCAATACCGACATTTTCCCATTGGACTCCCTTGACGAGAATATTCTCACCAACGGAACCCGGGTAGATCGGATGTCCGCTCTCTTGTAAATGAGAAATGACTTCGGAACTGAACAGGCAAACAGCGCGGTCAGGGCCGCCATGATGCTTCTTGTCTCGTTGATAATCGCCTGTACAGCCATCGTCGCGAACTTCGAGTTGTTCAACACGTGGCTTGGGAACTCCACCTTCAGGTGCTGCAAAAAGGCCCACAATCGAGCCGTTCATGCGGATCACTCTGAATAGTAGGATTCTGGGTAAGGTTCTGGCTTTAGCCCCTTACGTGTACGAATCTGTCCGACGACTTTGTCAAACAATTGTGGAGGCAATTGTTCGAAGCCGAGGTTTTCTGTGTTCCAAACTGCTCGACCTTGCGATGCAGCACGGATATCATTGGAAAATCCGAATGTTTCTGCGATTGGTAGAACACCGACAACAGTTGTAACTTCACCTTCTGATGGCATATCTTCGATGATACCACGTCGGTTTGTAACTTCACGAGTTACTTGACCGAGCCAGTCGTTTGGAACTGAGACGAATGCCTTTTGCATTGGTTCCAAGAGAACTGTGCGGGCACGCATCATTGCGCCTTTGATTCCGTTTCGGACTGCAGGAATTGTTTGTGCAGGACCACGGTGGATAGCGTCTTCGTGAAGCTTTGCGTCAACAAGACGAACAAACATTCCTTGTACTGGTTCATCTGCAATAGGCCCTTTTGAACAGACGCCATTGAAAGCTTCAATGATAAGTTCACGGGTTTCGTGAAGGCCTTGAATACCCTTGGTGTCGTTCACAAGAACGTTTGAGCCGTTGATTGCGTAAATCTTGCGCATCAAGTCTTTGTCCATTCCAAGTTCGCCGAACTTACGTCCGGTTTCCTTTGCATCGTTTGGCCGGATTGTTCCGGAACCCAAATCTCCAGCACGCAGTGCTGTAACCACTTCAGGGCTGAGAGCTTCGATTTCAAAGAAGAAACGGTTGTGACGGTTTGGAGATTTGCCTTCAAACGCATTTCCACGGTTGCTTCCTTGGATACCTTCTCGGTAGACGACAATAGGCGGGCTGACGCTGACCTTGATGTTCTGTTCTTCTTCGATTCGGTATACGGTGATTTCCAAATGCAACTCACCCATACCAGCAAGCAATGCTTCACCGGTTTCTTGGTTCGTTGTGACTTGGAGAGATGCATCTGACTTTGCGAGTGAACGAAGCGCATCAATGAACTTTGGTAGGTCCTTCATACTCTTTGGCTCAACTGCAACGGTAACGACTGGATCGGAGTAGTGTCGAATAGCTTCGAACGGAGTGAAATCCTTGTCGCGTGAAAGTGTCACACCAGCTGCTGCAGAACGAATACCAGTAAGTGCTGCAATGTTTCCTGCAACAACCTTCGGGACTGTGATTCGATCGCCGCCAACCATCATGCTGACTTGCTGAACACGTTCTGGTTTGGCCGCACCGATAGCAAAGACCGATTCACCTTGTGCAATTGCACCGGAGTAAATACGTCCAACAGCAACTTCACCTGCGTGAGGATCCATCCAAATCTTGGTGATCATCATGGCAAGTTCGGCTTCTGGGTCACAGCTAATCATTGCCTTTCCAATAGTCGAGTCGAGATCACCGGTCCAAATGTTAGGGATACGGTATGGTTGTGCTTCAACAGGTCCTGGTAACTTGCTAACTGCCATGTCGAGAAGAACTTCATGGACTGGAGCCTTTTGGGCAAGTGTCTTTTGGTCTTCATTGTTACAGTATTCGAAAATCTCTGTAAACGAAATCTTGGATTTAGCCATGTATGGGACGGTGATTCCCCAGTTGTGGTATGCGGAACCGAATGCGACTGTTCCGTCTGCAACGGAAACTTGCCAGCTTTTCTTGAATTCTTCAGGAGCGAACTGCTTGATAAGACGGTTGACCTTTTTGATGGTCTCAGTAAATCGAGCCATCATGTCTTCAGGAGTTACTTGCAACTCATTGATGAGACGGTCAACCTTGTTGATGAAAAGAACTGGCTTTACCTTCTCTTTCAATGCTTGACGAACGACGGTTTCAGTTTGAGGCATTGGGCCTTCGACTGCACATGCAAGGATGAAACATCCGTCAACAGCACGCATGGCACGTGTTACGTCGCCACCGAAGTCAACGTGACCGGGTGTGTCGATGAGATTAATCAGGTAGTCGGTACCATCAACGCCGTGAACCATCGATGCGGATGCTGCATTGATGGTAATACCACGAGCGGATTCTTGCTCATCGAAATCGAGAACACGAGCTGCGCCTGCAAGGTCACTGGACATCATGCCTGCTCCCGCAATGAGGTTGTCTGAGAGGGTTGTTTTTCCGTGATCAATGTGTGCTGCGATACACAAATTTCGAATCTGAGGTAAAATGTGCATAACTTCTGTTGCTTTGTTAATATTGTCTTCCTTTCGGCCCATGAAATCACCTATGACTTCTCGTCAATCTTGGCCACCGGAAAGGGGTTCTTAAGTGACTCGCAACGGAGGTACGAAAAGCAATGACTGTGTCGTTGTGAATTAACAGCCAATGGCCTTTTTCCAAGGCCAATCAGAAGTTCAACTTCATCGAGCAGAGGATGCGATACGTTCCAACTCTTCTTTCTTTGCAACTGCAAAGGAAGTTGCATCACCAGCGGCTGCCTTTGACAGTTCGTTGATGATACAGTTGGTGAGTGTTCGCTTCGACTTGTGAGTGCCTTGTTGAGCGCCTTTTGCAAGGTTGCGTAGGGCGACGTCAAGTCGGCGAGAAGGTGAAGAGTCGACAGCTTTTGGTTGAGAAACTGCACCGAACTTAATTCGGGTGATTTCTTCCATTGGAGCTCCGTTGCAGATTGCGTCGACGAAGACTTGGAGGGGGTTATCTCCAGACTTTGCTGCGATAGCATCCAATGCAGATTCGAAAGCCTTCATTGCGCCTTGCTTCTTACCAGTGTAAGGGCCTGTTCGCATGAGTTTGTTGATGTAACGTTCAACAACTGACAACTTTGCCTTTCCAAACCAGGCGTTTGCGTGACGTCCTCCAGTGTGGGGGACACCAACGGTTGTGAGATTGATGTAGGGAGAAAGTCCAGGATCTTTGCAAGTAATTGCAGATGCATCCCACTTTCCAAAGACGAGTGTACCGATTCCTGCGATAGGACGGACATCTTCGACGATTTCTTCTTCTTCTTCGATTACAACTTCAGATTCAGTCATCATCAACACCTCAGCGGATTGGCTTCTCCTTTCGTCCACGGACCATTTCATCGAGTGAAACGCCGTTGACTTGGATGACCTTGTATCGGACACCAGGAATATCTCCGTATGAACGACCCATGCGGCCACCAATACCTTCGACCATCACTTCATCGTGTTCATCGATGAAGTTGATTGCACCGTCGCCAGGAGCGAAAGCTGTGAGTTTGTTACCGTTCTTGATGAGGGAAATCTTGACTGCCTTGCGAATTCCGGAGTTCGGTTGTTTCGCTTCGATACCGACCTTTTCTATGACGATGCCCTTGGCTTGAGTGGACCCAGCAAGCGGGTCGTGCTTAGCTCGCGACTTGAGCATTCGCTTCTTGTATCGACGGTCCGACCAGCGGAACTTTTGTCGGTCCTTTGCCATTTTAGCACCTGCGAAGAGTCCTCTACCCATCATAATCACCGCATTGAAGCACTTTGCCGACTTGAATCCCCTATTTAATAGCGACCCTCAAAGCCCATGTGATTGTACAGATGCTTGTGTGAATGAAATGACAAAATCCGGTACTTTGATTCGATAAAATGTCCTATTTTAAGCAGTATTGCAGCCCATGCAATAAACAAGGTTCAAACGATGCGTCAAACTGGACGAGCCATGGCCTTCCGTGACCACCTTGGCGCAGCCAAAGAAGAACCAGCCCCAACCAGCCTCATCCACGGGATGTGGGAGCACTCGCGTGCAAGCAATCACGATCTCACCTTATTCACCAATATTCCAGAATCACCCGGCCAACGTGCTGCCGTCAATATCCTCACTCGTGACCGACTGTGTGAATCAATCGGTATCACGCCAGAAGAATACATCGACACGCTCGGATGGGCAATGAACAATCCAAGTGAACCCGTCATTGTCGATGCTTCCGAAGCTGAATGTTTTGAAAACTTGCAGGAAGTTGTCGACATTACCAAACTTCCAATCCCGCACCACTGGCCTCAAGACCGTGGACGTTATTCATCGGCAAGCGTAATTATCGCACAAGATGCTGGCATACGAAACATGTCGTTCCACCGCCAATTTGTTCGTGATGAAAATCACCTGGTTGTCCGTTTGGTTCCGCGACACTTGCGGACGCTTACCATGAACGCTCGCAAGGAAGGACGCGAAGTGGACATAGTAATCGTCAATGCACCAGATCCTGTCGTACTCTTGGCGGCTGCTATGTCGTTCGACGATAACATCGATGAACTCACCATAGCAGCGGCGCTTCACGAAAAACTGTATGGAAAACCATTGCGCTTAACACGAATGCCGAACGGAGTTCTTGCCCCGGCTGACGCTGAATATGTTCTCTGGGGACGCATCACCGGCGAGGATGATGATGAAGGGCCATACGTAGATATCACCGGTACTGTTGATGATGTTCGTCAAGAGCCCGTGATTGAAATCGACGGTGTCGTTCACCGAGACAACCCAATATTCCATGCATTAATTCCCGGCGAGGCAGAACACAAGACATTGATGGGGCTTCCACGAGCCCCAACCATCAAATCAGCCGTCAATGAAGTCTGTGAATGCATCGATGTCCATATGACTGAAGGTGGTTGTGGTTGGCTGGCCGCAGTTGTCAAAATCCGAAAGAAGAATCCTGAGGATTCAATGAATGCAATTCACGCCGCACTTGCAGGGCATCGGAGCATGAAAATGGTCACTGTCGTTGATGAAGACATCGATATCGGAAACCCAGTTCGTGTTGAGTGGGCAATGGTCACTCGATGGCAACCTGACAAGGATACGCTCATTCTGTCAAACCAAAAAGGCAGTTCGCTCGATCCCTCTCGCGACAGTGACGGGTTAACCGCCAAAGTCGGATTTGACGCTACTCTCCCATGGGGCGTCGACCATGAAGGATTCAAGTCCGTCCAGTGAACATCACATCGAAGATATTGAAAGCGAAGGCACTGAGTGGTCGCTATGGTAGGGGAAAGTGCGGACCTTTTGCAACACCCCCGACGTAACCTCGGTAATCGATACAGAACTCAAGCGCAAAAGTTTGCTCGCCTCGCCTCAAAAGATCCTGAACGGTTCGAGGACAACATGCAATGGGCAGAGCAAAATGCTCGTCAAGCGTTACTTCATGACTTCACCGACGAGAGAAACTGGCGTTGTCTGGCAGACATCAAAGTTGTTAATCAAGACGGTGATGGCTTGAGTGCAGTTCTTGAAGACGTCTTCATTGTCCTCGGAAGAGACCCTGAACAAATCGAACAACTCAAAGATGTGGATTTCCTACTCGTTGGCCTCGAATTGCTTGAAGCAGCATTCGCTCGAGACCCATTAGACCCCAATGCTTGGTGGGAAATGTATTCGGAGTCCGAATCGATTGAAATCGAACTACAGGATTTTGCTGAACGATGCAGGCGATTGGATTTCAGTGACCAACGAGCAAATATTGTCTACGCGAGAAGACTCGAACGTATTCGCTCTGGTGGCCGTGAAGGGCTCTTTATCGAATTAGCACGGCATCTTCTCGCCCATCGACCCAACAATCATGAGTTGTGGATGGAACTTGGCCGGCTGTACGAGAGACGCTCAGAAATGGACGAGGCATGGTCGTGCTACGATCATGTACAACAATTGCAACCTCATCAAACTCCGCGTGATTCATTCCTCCAGAGAATCACCGGTAAAATGATGGGGGAAGAAGAAAAGCCGTGGACTGCTCCAAGCATCGAAAAACGTTCACAATTCCTCGAACACATGATGCAACTCTCAAAGCGCATTTCATCATTAACTGAAGAGCCTCGCTCGGAACAAACGGTCAAGGTTGAAGCCGTGAAGCAAAATCCAGACGTGGTACGACTCCAATCACTCATGGAAGCTGGGGATGCTTCCGAGGCATTTTTCCTTGCACGGCGGCTCGTTTCTCAGGGCGAAGAATGGGCAGAAGAGTGGGTTGAAAAGGCGAAGAATTCATTCTGAGGTGAAAAAATGTCCCAGTCCACAGTACCGAAGTTTGTCTTGGCTTGGGTGACCACCCGTTCCAAACAGAACATCCAACTTAGCAATGGTGGCAAGGTTTTGTTTGTTGAGCATCCTCAAAGGGGATGGGAAATACCTGGAGGGCATATTGAACCAGGTGAGACTCCAGATGAAGCAATGTTGAGAGAATTGCATGAAGAGACAGGGCTTACGGGGACGATTCAACGTTGGAACACATCGTATTATCCCGAAGGCTGGGTCGCCCATGTCGTCGTTGAAGAGACTGAAAGTACCGAATGGAATGTGCGCGATGACAAAGTATCGAATGTGAAATGGTGGGAAGAAGTCCCACCCCTCAAAGAATGGACTGTGCAAGAATTCACAGATTTGTCCGACTGGTGTTGCGCTAAAAATTAGAGCATGGTGAGTGTGGCCAGACGAATGTCCCAGAGTCCCTTGAGATGTTGATCTTCAATGAAACTTTGCACGATGGCAGCAAGCATAGGGTCCTCAACTGAATCGGGATTGTTCAGCATATCACTGAACGTGTCTAATTTTTCGAATCGATGTGCTAGACTCACCATAGCCCGCAAATCTGGTCGGTCTGCGCCAGAAGATTCTTCAGGCATGTTTGAGCAACACCATTGGAATACACTCTTGATATCATCGGGATGAATACGTAAAGCATGAGCGTCCTCTCCTGCCTCGCGTGGTCGTGAATTCTCGACTTGAATATGCATTTTTTCAGCATTTTCATCTATTGAAGAACTTGCGAAATCCAAAAACAAGGCACCACCTTCGATAGCCATGCCGACTTGGTTTGCTTTGATGGCGTGTGCATGTGCGTTCCATGCGTGACGTGCTGCATCAAATTCATGACCGAGGGCCGCACAAATCCGACTTGCACCGAGCCGTGAAAGCGCAATTGTTTCATCAGCGTGGCTGCCGTTCCGAGGTATTTCCGAGTAGACTGTCAGTGCCATGACTGGTTCACCACAAGCGGTGTGAAGTGCTGCCTTGTTGATGAGGGAAAGGTCGTGATCTCGACTTGCTTGAGCGACAGACTTGAGACGCGTTTCGGCCCAAGTCAAATCCTCTTTGGCTCCTTCCGAATCTCCGGCCTCATACTTTGCCAAGCCCAGTTCCATTCGTAGACGACCTTCGAGCGCTAAATCTCGAGTGTCCGGGTGACGGGCCACATCCAGTGCAGCTTCAATACTCGGCTGTAACCGTGTATCTCCGAGCATTCGGCGTCGAACCAACGAAAGTGTTGCAGTTTCAGCAGGACTGAGTACCGTTTCAATGAGTGCTAAGAGTTCAGCAGCGTCCAAGAACATAGCGGCCTCCGCAAGGGGTAACCAAGTGGTCCAATTCATTTCATCTCGCCAAACGGTGAGCGTATCGATGTCGACGGGTCCTTGTTCCCTCCACTTGGAAATAAAGTATCCTGGCGCTTTCGGAAGTTCAATTTCGGACATCAATCATCTCTCCTTGATATGTGCGCCACCTGCGCAATAAAAGAAGACTCAGCGGCAATGCGATCGGTTTTACCGCTCCAACCTGCAGCGCCATCGTGACCTCCGCCTTCACCGCCAATTTGATCAGCCACTTTCTCCATGAGTTCTCCAAGGTGAATACCTCTCTGGGTCGTGTGCCGTGATGCACGAGCTGTGAGACGGGTTGTTCCATCCCGGAATCTGCTCACAAGGGCAATTTCGGCGCCAGTACCAATGAGGAGGCTTGCTAACCTTCCTTCGAGAGTGCCTGAATAAGTGTGGACAATATTCCACGCACCAGAATCAATTGATGTCGCACGTTCTAGCCCTCGTAAAAGACTTCCACGCTCGCTGGGAGAAGTGGTTTCTGATTCAACCGATTCGACAAAGGATGCGTAATCAATGTCGTCCCCTGAAAGGAGATCTACGGCTGTTTGGAAAGCACCCTTGTCTGCGTGGCGAAAACGAGCGGTATCGGTTAACAGGCCTGCTAAAAGCATCTTTCGTACTACAATAGAGCGGGATTGTGGTGCATAGAGTCGAAGATAGGCGTCGACAATCTGTGTTGTTGCACGGACATCCCATTGCAATAACAAATCGCTTTCACTGAGTTCCCAATCGCATGTTGCATGATGGTCTAGAACGCAAAAAGGTGTACCTTCGGGCAGAGAAACACCCACTTGGCTTGCAGCAGCAGCATCGACAATGATGACACCACCAATGTTTTTCGGCCATACAGTTTGCTGCTCAGATAATTTACGAAAGGGTGCTTGTAGAGATTCCACCATACGCTTGGCAGTTCTCCCCAGATGAAGCCCACATGCCATCAAGTTTGGATGGGCTGCAGAGAGTGCTACAGCTGAGCCAATGGTGTCCATATCCCCGTTCTTACCGGTAACAATTGGTACAGCACCACGTGAGCAAGCATTCAGCAACCAATCGTGAAACGATTCCAAGTCTGCTTGCTGCTCATTAGTGCTCATGCGTTCTCCGACCCCGAAAGCATTTGTTTGAGCTGGTCATAGGTCGCAAGAAGTTCAGCTTCTCGTCCAGCGAACCGTTCGAGGTGCTCTTTGAGAGCCGTGAGTGTTTGATCGAGTTCCTTGACGAGTGCTTCACGATCGGAAACTTCCACCATCACGCCACCCATTTGTTGGTGAAGTGCCAGGTCTGCTGGTTGTGTCTTGACCGATTCAAGCGTGGTCTCAAGTTCCAAAACTTGAGCTCGTAAGTTAGCGAGTTGCTGACGTGCAGACTGAACTTCGTTGACGACGACTTGCAGTTGTTCCATGTTATCCATACGCTCACCTGTTCTTCTCACTGGCCTTGGGTTGATGAACCCTCGGACTGGTCCACGAGAGATGCAAGCAGAGAATCCACTGCGATGAGACCACGCATACGGGTGTTAAGCATTGCACGCAAATCCTTTGCTTTTTCTTCATTCAATTGGAATGAGAAATGCTCTTTCGAAGTTGCCCAAATGACATCTTCATCTGTGATGAGTGCATCAGCAAGAGCCTTGGTATCTTCACGTGAATTGGATTGAACTGACAGGGTCAATGACCACGACATCGTCAACACTCCACGAGAGTGTTCACTCTTCTTCAGAGATTTCGCCAGCAGCGAGTGCACGCTCATAATCCATTGCTGCTTGTTGAGCGATGAATGCCATGTCTGCGGTGGTTGCACCTTCGACTGAACGGCGTAGAATTCGGCTGTTTGTATCTGAAGCACGTGTGAAAGGTTCCCATGCGCCACCAGCGAAGGTGTGTCCGCACTTTCCACAGGACCAAATTCCTACGGATTGTCGGGTCACCTTACGGTATTGGCATACTGGGCAGGTATACTTGGCGGTTTTCTTCGCCAGTGCTGACCCTGCGTTACGTCGAACGGATACACCGTATCGAGCTCCAAATCGTGCTGTTGCGCCTGCTTTTTGTGTTCGCTTTGCCAATCAGTTCCCCTCCTGGTTTGCCACGAGTGTTCGAAGATCGGCGCATCGCTGATGTGCCACATCGAATATCTCTGCAAATTCGGCCGGCGTGAACACCCCTCTTAACCCCTTTTGTAGGGAATGGAGGTGACCCTCGTCTCCGAGAGTGATATGAATTCGCTCATCGCCACCGAGTTCCTCCTCTTCAGATGGGTCGTAAATGTAACGGCCTCCGACACGAGTAAAGGATGACATGATGGGTGTTCCGTTGACTTTCAGCTTGTAATCTTCGCCAACATCAAATCGTTCAGCAGGAACAATTGCCGTTCGCAAAGCAGCGATTGCGGCAAGTCCGCAAGCGTCGAAAATATTTCCGCCGTCGGAAAGAACGTGGATGTCAATCATGACGCCCCAGACCTTCTCTCCAGGAACAATACAGAGACTCTCCATGTCGATGCATCCGGATTCACGGATTCCACGGTCAACTACACGGCCAAGTTCAATGGATTGCGGTGATGGTGGCCCAGGTTCATACTTGCGGTGAGCCACAGGACGTAGTTCTGCACCACACATGAGTGAACCCTGTGTAGGGCGGTCAGGCCAAGGTGTTCGGAGTTCGAACTTAACACCGGCATAAACGATGGTTTTGCCCATGACGACCTTTGCTGAACCTTCAGCGTTGTAGAGGCAGTCCACTTCGAGACTGACTTCTCGGCCTTCCCATTGGCTGCGTCCGTCGAGTCGTTGATCGTCTTCTGCAAGACGAGCGAGTTCTTGGCGAAGCAATGTTGGTACGAGTTCGACCATCAGTTTTCGCCCCCTTCGTATCGTCGCTTGAGAGCATCAACCATGATTTCGTGAATCTCAGCGGCTGCTTTGAAATTGTACTCCATTGCTAGATTGTATTCATCAGGGGAGAGGTCGCCATCCATTTGGAGGAATGCAATTTCGCCTGTGTTTGGAAGAATACCGACGGGCAAATCTGCTTGTCCGTAGTTATCCTCAGCCTTGTCGAGGTCGAGGACAACGGTGTCTTCGACTTTACCAGATGCGACACCAACAATGAGGTCACGCATTGGGATTCCAGCATCAGCAAGGGCAACTGCAGCGGCAGTAATTCCTGCGCAGCGAGTTCCGGCTTCAGCAGCCAAGATTTCGATTTCTACACGTATCTTTGAGCGAGGGTATCGTTCAACGAGGACGACGGATTCAAGCGCTTCTGCTGTCACCTTGGAGATTTCACGTGAACGTCGGTTGTAACCTGGACGAATCCGGTCACCGGTTGAAAACGGAGCCATGTTGTATCGAACATCGATCACCGCACGGTCTTGGCGTTGAATCTTTCGAGGATGCGCTTCCATAGGTCCGTAGACTGCAGCAACTGCAACGTTCAATCCATGCGTAACCATTGCTGAGCCATCAGCAGCAGGAAGAATTCCCGCTTCGATGGAGACTGGTCGCATTTCGTCTAGCTTGCGTCCGTCCAGTCGAAGACCGTCGTCGCGTAATAATTGTACATCACCGTATCCGCCCATTAAGCATCACCCTTTTTTGGAGTATTTTTTTCAAGAGCAGTTAAATCTGCTTCGAATGTGTCTTTGTGTCCTGAATTGCGGACTAAATCGAACGCTTGGCGAGCCCAAGCAGTTCCTTCTGAATCACCGTCAACCCAAACTTTGCCGTTTTCACCGACAATAATTCGGCAATCACAAGCGTCTCGAAGACGTTGCAGAGTTGCGTTTCCTTCTCCACGAAGGCGGTCAAGATGGTTGATTGGTACAGAGTGTAGAGAGCCTTGAGTAAGTCTGCGTAGGCCGACACCCTTCATTGTGAGGACGACATTGTGGCACTCGTCGACTTCTTGAACACGGGCAAGAACGACATCGCCGATTCCCATGTGCTGGCGTGCAGCGCCGAATTCGACCTTCCATGGCGCAAGCGACATTGGCAAAAGACCCTGGAACGGGCCGTTGATGTTCATGAACCAAAGATTGTTACGAACTTCCGCCACTGTAGCGACGATGAGGTCACCAGAGCGAGGCATGTAAGCACTGTTAATCGGGTCGACAGACACCGTATTGTTGAATTCTTTAACCCACCCGAGTCGGGTAGCAATGATTGTATCGTTTTGTGCGAGTGCACCACTTCCTACGCGAATCCCGGCTGATGGCCCAATAGCCATACCCGGGGTCACGAGGCGCTGCTCGGCGCCGTTTTGACCGTTGGACATTTCTTTCTCTCCATTCGTGGCGAATCGCCAACCCATGATAAAACCGACCCATAGGGATTCTATCGAACCCCAATAAAATTGGTTCAAAGTTCCTTCATTTCGGTATCGGATGATTGGCTCATCAATTTCCCATAAATGGTGTCTTTCATACCTGCGGGAATCTCTATAATTCCGGCCCAAGAGCCGTTTTCAAGCCATTGTTCCTTCTCAAGATATGGACGCAAAATTCGGGACGAGCCACCGTAAGCAGAACCAGGGACTCGGACAGCAAGCCGTACCGATTCAAAAGACAGTGGAATCATGGGTTTAAGCAATTCAATAGCGTCTTTGACTTGATCATCCAAGCGCTTGAATGGATCAACCGAGTAACGAGACTCATTGAGTGCCAATTCAATCCGAGTTTTTGGATGAGGGCTCTTGGTCTTCGGATCAACTGCTTGTGTGTGTATTTCGTGAACGATTTGTTGACGCATTTGCTCAACACGGGCTTTACGTTGAGCTGTCGTAAGTTGTATACTCCCTTTAGACAATACGGTTTTGGTGATTTCAAAAATGTCTTGTGTGCCAAAGGTATTCTCAATGGCATCCTCAGTTGGTCGTTCGCCGCCTCGTATGTCATGGAACACCTCGTCCATTGCTAGAAAGGCATTGAGGTCGACCGATGCCGGTTCAGACTTAAACACATCAACTAAGTTCGGATCGACCAGTAATTCGTATCGCTTTCCACCTTTTTCCATGCGTGCGAGCACGGCATCATCAAGACTTACCATAATGTTCCCTCGACTGTTGAGTCGGGAGGCGGCATTTGAACGTGGTTATCTAAACTCAGTCCTCAAGTGGTTTCAAGCGGTCGATTTGCTTGTTCACTTCAGAACGGTCGAGAACACGGTATCCATCACCATCAACAACGGTAACTTCCACAGCTTCTCTGTTTAGTTCGGTATCGTTCGCACTGCGAAGAGCTTCGAGCCCGAGTTTCATTGCTGCATTGAGTGTTAGGCCTTCTTTCCAATTGGATTCGAAGTATTCAATCACGGTGTTTCTTCCGCTACCGATAGCACCAGCGTGGTAGGACTGGTATGCGCCACTTGGGTCGGTTTCGTAGAGGTGGATACCGTTCGGGTCAACACCGCCAATCAACAACGCCGTACCAAACGGTCGTGAACCACCGTATTGGGTGAACGACTGCTTGAAGTCACAGAGTTTCTTGACCAAAACATCGACTGGAACGCTTGCAGCGTATGTGATACGGTTGACTTGAGCATCAACACGAGCACGTGCAACGAGTTGGCGAGCATCAGCGACCAAGCCAGAGGTTGCGATTCCAATATGTTCGTCAATCTTGAACATCTTTTCAA
Source organism: Candidatus Poseidoniaceae archaeon (assembly GCA_029250345.1). Taxonomy (GTDB): domain Archaea; phylum Thermoplasmatota; class Poseidoniia; order Poseidoniales; family Poseidoniaceae; genus MGIIa-L1. The sequence goes on along the minus strand of JAQXFL010000005.1, from coordinate 3,871 downwards.
TGGATTCTGGGATAATAAGACGACTAACAATGCGCTTGTCACAAACCAGAACCACGCCGTCACGGAACTTGAGTCCGGCTGTTGTGGTTCCACGCTTTACAGATTCTCGAGCGTATTCAACTTGGAACAATCGTCCGTCTGGGCTAAAAGTAGTAATTCCGTGGTCATATCCTCTTCCGCTTGGTTGCATTTCGTTCACTCTCACTGTGTCCTTAAATCGACGCTTTATGAGGATACGGGTTCACTCGCATGAACACACACTCACCGGCCGAGATACAAACCACTCAACGCCACCCCATTTGAACCCTTACACATCACCACTTCACCCCCAACCTCTTCAAACAGAGGCATGTAGCAACACCATGCGCGTCGCAGTGCTCTCCTCCGGCGGCAAAGACTCCGCTGCTGCATGGTGGTGGGCAACTTGCCGTGGATGGGATGTAACTCATCTTGTGACGGTTCGCATTACCGGCGGAGATTCGTGGATGTTCCAAGTTCCCGGTACTCATTTGGTCGAACACCAAGCCCGACTTGCTGAGATTCCCTGGATTGAAGTTGAAACCAAAGGTGTTCAAGAGGAAGAAATTCAAGATCTTGAAGAAGCGTTAGCACAGCTGAACATAGACGGTGTTGTGAGTGGCGCATTGCGGTCCGATTACCAAAAAAGCAGAATTGAAAGAATGGCACAGCGTCTCGACATCAAAAGTTGGACGCCGCTTTGGCACCAACAAAGCGAAGCACACATGCGTGGACTCATCGAGAATAAGTTCGAGGTTTTCATTACCGGGGTGAGTTGTGAGGGGCTTGGGAAAGAATGGATTGGGCGTACACTCGATGCATCATCTCTCAGCGAACTTGAACAACTTGCAAAGCGATTCCGATTCAATGTTGACGGCGAAGGTGGAGAATACGAGACGTTGGTAACTGGCGGACCTCATCTGCCTGGTCGACTGGAATTGTCCGGAGAAGTACACTGGGATGGTGTCCGAGGAACCTACGAAATTACGGATGTTCAAGCAATTGCTTGACGAGCGAGAGCAACGCACTCGTCGACGATTTCACCCGACACACCAATGTGGTTTGCAGGTTCGAACATAGCCTCAAGTTCTTCTGCAGAGAACGCCGCTGAGATTTCAGGAGTACGGCTGCAGACATCAATCAGTTCGAGGTTCTTATCCACTGCTTCGAAAGAAGCCGCACGAAGAATTTCGTGTGCCTCATCTCGAGGAATGCCGTGGTCGACCAAATCAATCATGACTTTCTCTGCCATCACAAGACCTTTCTGAGCTTTGATGTTCGCCATGCATCGTTCTGCGTCGACCCACATGTTCTTGAGAACATCACGAGTTTTGGCAAGTACATCTTCACAGAGAGCCGAACCGTGCGAGAGAGTGAAACGCTCACTGCTGGAGTTCGTAAGGTCTCGTTCGTGCCACAACAACGCATTCTCGTAGGTTGGAATAATCATGGCACGGACAATGCGTGCAAGTCCACAAGCGTTCTCCGACTTGATCGGGTTTTTCTTGTGAGCCATGGTCGACGAACCAACTTGCTTTTCGACATCAAACCCTTCACCTGCTTCTCGCAGTTCGGAGCGTTGTAAGTTTCGGACTTCTTGCAAAATCTTCTCGCAAGTTGCTGCAACAGTGGAAAGCCATGAGACGTACTCAATGTACCGGTCTCGGCCGACAACTTGAGTGGTTGCAAGCGGAACGCCAAGACCCAAATGGGTCAGAATTAACCGTTGCAACTCACGTGCATTCTCGCCTTGTGCAGCACCGGTACCAACTGCACCGAGGAACTTACCAACTGAAATTCGGGGTGCTGCTTCATCCAAGCGGACCAAATGCCTGCGAAGTTCATCGAGCCATACTGCTGCTTTCAAACCGAAAGTGATCGGAACTGCTGCTTGACCGTGCGTACGGCCGAGCATTACTGTATCTCGTTCACGTTCTGCGACGTCTGCACACACACCTATGAGAAGGCACAATTGCTCACGAAGCAAAACGATGCTGTCACGAAGTTGCAATGCAACCGCTGTATCAACAATATCGTTCGAAGTTGCTCCAAGATGAATACACCAACCAGCATCACCAGCTGCTTCGGCCATCGCCTTGGTGAGGGCCATAATATCGTGGCGAGTTTCGGCTTCGATTTCCGAGACTCGCTCTTTGGTAACAGAATCTGGATTGGCAATCGCTGCAACAGCATTGTAGTCCTCTTCAGTGACTCGACCAAGTTGCATGTGTGCCCATATCAAAGCACGCTCAACTTCGAGTTGGCGTTCGTGGCGTCCGACTTCGGACCAAATGCGTTTGAAATCTTGGCAACCGTATCGATAATCCAGTGGGCAGAAGGCCATGCTTGAACTCCACACGCCACGCTTCATCAACATTGCCGTTGTTTACGATGCACGTCGAGGTCAGAGATTATTCATCAATGTGAACAGGAGTCATTACGGAACGAATCAAGATGATGGCAAGGGAAGTGGACAGCAGGAACGCTAATCCTACGTAAAGAGAGATGTTGTACCACATCATTGCAACGCCAATGAGCGAAAAATACGCTACGATTTGACAAACCGCTGAAGCCATATTCAACCGTTCAATCCGTTCAGGACTAAGTTCACCATCGTGTTCCATCATGAACGTGTAGATGAGAAAGTAAATGCCCTGAAACGGCAATGATGCGGCGATGATGGCGAGAGCGATTTCTCGGATTTGTTGCGGATTTGCTTCCTGCTGTATGCCTTGGAACAGCATGAAAGCCGTGTTTGTACCGAGGAGGGCAGCCATGATTGTCCAGCGTTTGTCCTGAGATGAGGTTCGGCTTTCGACGTTAACCGATTGTTCATCCATGGATGCTCGTTCAGTGGAAAGGGTTTGATGTTTACCGTCATCAAAAGGAGAAAAATGTGGTTTTGTTCAACCGCAGTAGGGGGCGAATTCAAAGAAACACGGAAATCATCTTGATGAGAAATCCTGTCACAGTGGCCACACCGAGCAGAACAAAGAGCATCGACAAAGGCCCGTACTGGTTTGAATCTCCGAGAATCGTTCCCAAAATTCCGTCTCGCTGAAGAGCTTCACGGAATGAGGATGCCTCATTGAACTCTGGAAGAGGGCGTCGAGGAATCCGTTCACCCTTGCGTACTTCGAGGTCGCCGCTCATAGTGTTGGGTAGTGCAGGTAGGGCATGAAGGTTGCTGAGGATATTGCCGATGGGTAAGTATCAATGCTGTGTTCCATCCATCCCGTCCCATGGGGAGATTCCGCTTCAAGCAATCCGGCGAAAATATCCACCTCGCTGTTGAAGGAAGCGTGGGCGGGACAACGCTAGGATTGCATATGGCAACGGATGTGATCGAACGAGGAGGTCGCGTCCTATGGGCATCTCCATTCATGCCTGACGGCGTTCGATTCGGGCAACTTTTCTCACACCTTTCACTCGCCAATTCTGCAAAGTATCATGCGATGAACATTGGTGGAGATTTTGACCAAGCTGTTGAGATTTTGATTCAGACTTCCAACTCACTCCCGAGTGTTGAACTCATTGTGATGGACGATTGGTGCGAGCGTTCTGGAAGAATCTCGAAAGATAGAATCAGTGCTGTGCAAAAACTTGCAGAAGAAACAATGGATGAAATTTGTATTCTCCTCATCAGCAAGGGCAGTATTGATGCCAGTGGAGAAGCGAAAACTGCGGTCGTGGCTCGAGCGAAAGATTCGATGGAAACTGCTGGGTTTGAAGTATGGAGACTTGAACGACCCAAAGATGGGCCTCATCGAACATTAAGTACTGAAAATGAGGAACTACAACTGCGACTTGAAGAGGAAGGATTTTTTCATTAATCTTCGTCGTCTTCGCCGAG
>JAQXFL010000185.1 GCA_029250345.1 Candidatus Poseidoniaceae archaeon | reverse complement strand
CGAAAAGCGTGTTGCAAACTTCACTGGTCAGTGAACCAAACACAGCGAATCTAACAAAGCCGTATGATGCGGTTAGTTGATGCTTTGCCATGTGCTTAGCGCACGCTTGACAACAGGAATTTTGGCCGCAGTCTTGAAGTTCCCCCCACCTCTGGCTCGGTCCACAGGTGAGCCGATGAGCAAGTACAACGTCCCAGCCGATGTCCCCAACGATTTGATCGACACATACATCTCAAACATGGATGCTGCAACCGCCGGAACTGGCAAGATGAACCTCTTCGCTTGCGACCAGAAAATCGAACACCTCAACGATGATTTCTACGACGGTGGCGCAAAAATCCCCCTCACCTCGAACGACCCTGGTCATTTTTTTGAAATCGGTCAACGATGCCATGACGCAGGCACCATTGGCGTTCTAGCGGGCCAACTCGGCCTCATTTCTCAATACGCACGGGACTATCCGGACTTGCCTTACCTCATCAAATTGAACTCAAAGTCACACATGGTCAAAACCGCACAACGCGACCCAATCTCACAAGCAATGTGGGACATGGATGATGTCATGTCCCTTGCCCACAACGGGATTAACGTCGTTGGCATTGGTTACACAGTGTACATCGGAAGCGAGTACGAGCACGAGATGTTCTCTGAAGCCGCTCAATTCATTCGCCAAGCACACGAACTTGGCATGATTGCTGTTGTGTGGATGTATCCACGTGGAAAAGCTGTCGCTGATGAAAAAGACCCTCAACTTATCGCTGGCGCTGCTGGTGTTGCTGCCTGTATTGGCGCTGATTTTGCTAAGGTCAACTACCCTCGCGCATTTGAAGGAATGACACAACCAGAATCCTTGGCCATCGCCGCACAGGCTGCTGGCCGTACTGGAATCATTTGCTCAGGTGGCGGTTCTCTTCCGGCTTTGGAGTTCTTGGAACGGCTTCATGCTCAAATGAGTGTTGGCGATTGCATGGGTGCAGCAACCGGCCGAAACATTCACCAAAGGGATACTGAGTCTGCAGTGCGAATGACTGCGGCATGCCATGCCATCATCTGTGAAGGCGCCTCGGTTGAACAAGCCATGGCCATCTTCAAAGGAAACTGATTCGTTCAGGTGGATGCCAGTTCACCAGAAGATGATGATGATTGCAATTCCTTCAGTAGGGTAGAACGTAAACGTATACAGCATAGAAAAAGAGGATGTTGAAGACAACAATGGTTGCAATCAACCACCGCTTTTTGCGTTTCGTAAATGTAACTTGATCAACTGGCTCGACTGGCTCAGAATCCGTCGAATCCGAAGAGGCAGGATTACCAAAAGGAACGATGAATGCTTGAATAAAATTTTTGTTTTTGAAAAAATATTGATACAATGCGCCCAAAAACAGTACTGCACTGACAAGAGTTATCACAACGTCAATCAGAAAGACAGTTGGTTCGGAGACCATAATTAAGCGTCGAGCTCTTTCGACTTAAACCAATGCCTGAAGCGGCATAAGTAGGTCAAAAACCGACCACTGGTGGAAGGTGGTCAAAGTAGAAAACTCATGTTCCGACGGTGTAGTCGTCAAGGTATGCAAGTTGAGCATCGGTCAAGACATCGATACTGAAACCGAGTGTTTCGAGTTTCGTAGTAGCGAGATCTTGGTCTTGTTCCTTCGTAATGTCATACACTTCCTTACCCATCGAAGAACCTTCCTTTGCCAAGCGGCAAAGCGAAAGGAATTGGTTGGCAAAGGACATGTCCATCACTTCAGACGGGTGGCCTTCTGCTGCTGCGAGGTTGACCAATCGGCCACGAGCAAGCAAGAAGATACGACGGCCGTCAGGCATGAGGAACTCCTCGTTGTTTGGACGAATCGTTCGAACGGAAGATGCGCGCTCTTCCAAATCGGTAATCTTGATTTCACAATCGTAGTGACCGGTGTTGGAGATGATTGCTCCGTCTTTCATCGAGTCAAAGTGAGTACCGGTAATGACATCTTCCATTCCCGTTGCGGTACAGAAGATGTCTCCAATCTTCGCTGCTTCATCCATTGTCATGACGGAGTAGCCTTCCATGACTGCTCGCAGTGCTGGGAGCGGGTCAACTTCAGTGATGACGACATTGGCGCCCATTCCACGGGCACGCATAGCAAGTCCACTTCCACAGTGACCGAATCCAGCGACGACGAATGTCTTCCCTGCAATCAGCACAGATGTTGCTCGAAGAATACCGTCAATGGTTGATTGACCGGTACCGTAAACGTTGTCGAAATCCCACTTGGTCACTGCGTCGTTGACGGCGATGACTGGGTAACGAAGGTCGCCGGCCGCTGCCATTGCACGAAGTCGGTGAACTCCAGTGGTTGTTTCTTCGGTACCGCCAATGACACCAGGTGCATATTCCTGCTTGTCAGTGTGAACACGGACAATCAAATCAGCCCCGTCATCGAGCGTGAGGGTCGGCTTGAACTCAAGTGTTCGGTCGATGCACCAATAGAAATCGTCGCTGGATTGTCCGTGCCAAGCGTGGACGGAGAATCCTTCAGCAGCCAACCAAGCGGCTACTTCGTCTTGTGTAGAAAGTGGGTTGCAACCGGACCAAGAGATTTCGGCACCTGCTGCTCGGATTGTTTCAATGAGGACTGCGGTCTCTTTGGTGACGTGAAGGCATCCTGCAACGCGCATTCCAGCAAGAGGTTTGGTGCGCTCAGCTTCTTCCTTGATTTTGGCCATAACCGGCATACGGGCACGTGCCCAGTCGACAAGAAGTGATCCTTGTTCAGCCAAATTGATGTCGCGGACGGTGTATTTCTCAGTCTTATCCAAGTTATCCATGCCGTGCCCAATTACTCATCCCTATTGAATCCCTCGACAAAGGGATATGGTGGTAAACTGGCTCGACTAATTTTCCGAATCAGAGGGAACGGTCGGTACTGTTACCGGTGGTAACGTTACCGTCGTTATCGATAATGATTGGAGTGCCTTCTTGCCATCCAGGGCAGTTCGAAGAAACCCAGTTGCGGGTTGCCCATTCGCAGATGTCGTATCCGCCAGAAAGAATTCCTGAGCGCTTGATGTAACCGACCTTGACGATGTCTTTGTCCTTGGAGAGTACGTTACCGAGCTGTTGACTGGTGGTGCCGTGTCGCATGGTGCTGTTGATGTGCTCCAGAATCTCGGCAGTGTTACGTGGTCGGTCTCCTAAGAATTTCTTGATCTTCTCTCTGATTCTGGTTGTTTTCATGTGTATTTCCTCCTGTCATGAGGCCTTCTCCCGTAGAGGGTTGAGGCCACTAAGACAGATGACCGAGGGTGCTCATATAACCCTTCCCGTAGAAAATTGATTATAGTTACATTTCGTATGCAAATAGGGTGTTATTTTCACACCTTCTTTTCCGCATGTAAGTAAAAACCAACTATCTCCAGTGGAAATGTGTAACTAAATGTAACTACTAACTACCCTAAACTGTAACATTTAACAAGGAGAGGCAGTAACCGGCACATAAGGTGACTTTGATGTCAGCAAAACAGATTCGGAGCGGTCATCAACGGCGAGTTCTGAATTGGCTGATTGATGGCAGTGGCACGGTTTCAAGCATTGCTGAATCACTTCAGTTGCGCATGCCTCACGCTTCACTGGCCCTTCGGCAATTACGAGAGCGAGGAGAAGTCAGCAGGGACGAGCAGGGGAGCATCAGGGGCGCTCAACATCGACTCAACGAAGCAGGGCGAGCCAGATTAACCGAAGATGCCTTGGCCAGAGCTCGCAAACATGTATCGCAACGGCCCTCACAAGCAGAAGCCATCGTGTTGGGTCTCGATGGCCCTCACGTTCTGCTTGGTTATGTGAAACCTCCACGATCAAGACTCCTGTCTTTGCCAAACCAAGGCATTACCGACAGTGAGAGCAGACCTCCATTCTCCAGCGGAAGACAAGGGGGGCGTTGGGCCGTTCAAAGAAACGAAGAAATCCAGTGGTACACACTCCGTCACTTTGAGCCAACAGAACCACCTCGCTCACAACCAACAAGGGGTACGCTCACCGAATGGACCGAAGAAGTGGACCGCATTGGCTTGGTTCGAGCGACATTGCTTGATTCACAGCATGAATGGCTGCTGAGTCCCGGGACATGGTTCAAGGAACCGGAAAAGGCTGCGGACTTGCCCTCTCTACTCACACAAGGCGAGTTCACACTCGGAACTGCAACTGGAACGGACCTGCGAATCTCCCCAAAAACTGGTATTCATGCTCACCTTACCGTTGCAGTCAATCGCTCGTTGGCTCTCAATGCAATGAGTGCAGGCGCCTTGGTGTTTGAACACCGGTCGCAACAGCGTTCAAGCCGACATCTACCCCTCGATGCGATTCGATACTGGTTGCGGTCGCGACATCCGAGGATGTCTGAAGAGAAAAGAAACATGAAATTCAAAGAATTAACCCGGTATTTACTCAATGAGACGGGCTCAACTCCACCGCTGGCCGTTCAACGGCAATTGCTAACCGATTTTGGCAGAGTTGAATGGCTTGAATCGAACAACATGAGCAACATCAATTTTTCCGGCACTTCGGCCAAAGGGGCTGAAGCGTTACTGGAATGGTTCGCATTTGAATCCAACAAAGAGTGTGTCATTGAATGGCCTTATGCCATCGAAGAAAACAAAGAGATTCTCGAACAAATACTTGCCACAGGCCGATGCCGTATCTTGGTGACCTCGGAAGGTGAACATCAAAAGTTGAGATCGACGACCGCCGTTATTCGAAGCGAAAAAACATTGACAAAGGCTGTCATTCAACTGGGAAGAGGTACAAACATTCCGCTCTCATTTTTGCAAGCACCGATGGAAAGAACTTCACAAATTGTGCATGAACGAGTTCCGTCTTCCGCTGTTGAGTTGATATCGGCATGGAAGATGGAAGATGGTTTCGATCAAAACTTGTTTTCAGAAACTGAATCGGACCTTGAGCGACAGCAATCGATTTGGAAAGCGCTTGCGTTGTACCCAGAAGGAGATGAACAGTGGGCCAATTTGAATGAGAGCAGTGTGCCGTTGGCCGCATGGATTGCAACACCGCAACAACATCGAACTTCGAGATGGATTCGTTTACGTTCAGTATTACCCTCTGGCTGGGCGGATTTGTTGCCCATCGAACAATGCGAAACGGCGACGCTCATCAGCGCCATGCCCAAGGCATCACCGGAATGGACGCTGCAAGCACTTGAGAAAACCCGTCAACGGTTTTCAAATAACATTGAATCCATTCTCAAGTATCAACACTTCTTGGAGAACGATGAACTCGGTTCTTGGATGGCTACTTCGCTCCTTCTCTCGGCGAATCAAATGCCTGAGGAGTTCCATGAATTGATTGAAAAATCGTGTGTCTCTTGGCTTGATGCACCACATCACACATTACGGGTGCTCGAATCGTTGTTTCCAATCGGCACACCGTTACCGGAACACATCGAAAATTGCTTATTGAAATGTAAGGCTGCAGCCAAACTCCATCCTGATGACTCAAACCTCTACGTGTGGGGGACATTGCTTCACCACATGGAATCGGATGAACCGATGACTCCTGAGTTCCTTCGGCAAGTCATGGGTATGCTTCCATCGTCTTGGTGGAGAGCGTGGGCGAGTGAATGGTTGCAGATTCAGTTATCGTCAACATCTGGACGTCGATGGTTGGCATCAACGGTTTTGCCTTGGCCGGCACTGCTGGCACGACCAACTGGGGAGCGCGGTGGATTGCCGGCATGGCCTACCTCGTATCCATCACGCCGAATCGTACTCGATGACGTGTTGCATATTCTGTTGCTTGACGACCATGATGGGAAACCAGCACTGCTTGACGTCTATGACATGCTTGCTACTTCTGAACGCGATGAACCTGTGCCTTATGGGCGTACACATCCGTTGGTGGGTTGGCTTGCTCGACCTGTTGATTCGTGGCCTGCAATGGGGTTGGGCGTTTTGTTGCAAGGAGAGCCTGAAGTCGGTGCATTACTCTACGCTCGCTCCTTTTCTTCAAAATTAGAATGATTCGATGATTTGAAAAGGGGTCGGCAGGTGGATTGCTTGCCGTACCCGCAACATCTGGCAGAGCTACTGTGAAATTGCTGTGAAGTCTGATACCAATGGTACGGTCCGCTATCGAAGAC
>JAQXFL010000081.1 GCA_029250345.1 Candidatus Poseidoniaceae archaeon | reverse complement strand
GCCCCCGTTGCTGTTCAAGTGGCTGAAACTGCTGCAGTGGCAGTCAAAAAACCCCGCCCTCAAGGTTTGCCTGAAAACTTTGAGATTGCTTCCGCAAACGCTCGACGAATCGCTTGGTTCACGAATTTTGTAGTGAACATCGGACCAATTTTTGCGTTTTTGTTCTCTGTAGCCATTCTCGATGCTGCTGGCTTGATTACGACCCTTTTCGCTCTTGTTGCACTTGCCGCATTGATCTTGAATTTAGTTGTAGTGCCAGTCATGTCCGGCCGCACACTCGGGAACTTCGTATCACGTACGAAAAACGTCAACTCATCTGGAAATAAACCGATTTTCTTGCATGCACTGCTCGTTTACTCGACTGGAATATTTGCACTAACTGGGATAATTTTCCTCTTGGTCTTTTTGCAGTCGGTACTGAATTCTAAAGGATCAGAACAAATTTGGGCATCGATTTGGTCCATTCTTGGAGTTGTATTCATTGTACTCTATTTCGTAAATATTTCGTTCAAAAACAGGAGTGCACTCAAACAAGGATTGTACGATACATTGTTTGGTGCGTACCTTGTCAAGCACGTCCCGGTCGCTGGTGAAGAAACTTCTGGAATTATTGCTAAACTCGAAAGTATGGGGACATACGGTGACCGTTATTCAAAGCGTCAAGCAGAGAAGAAACTCAAGCGTGAAGAGAAGGCAAAGGCCCTTGAGGAAGAACAAGCCATTGTTGCCGATTCAGGGGATGAAGAATCTGGCGACAATTCAGAAGATTCTGCTGACAAGTCTGATTCAGAATCTGAAGACAAAGCAGAGTGAATTGTCGGTGTTTGAATGATTTTCCTTGAATGGAAATGGTTGCGAACCCTGCTATGGCTAACCTCGTTTATTGCTACTGTTGTCATCCTAATTGCTGCAGGATTGAGCGTATTTTGGTTCTTGACTGTTCTCATGGCGTGTATAATTTGCTTGTACAATTCTTACCTTGAATTCATGGTAACTGCGATTTTTATCAGTCCATTGAAACCCAAAGACTCTGCGGTTGGGGAACATTGGAGTTCACATTACGGAACACACAAAGGCCTCAAAACACATATTCAGGTACACTCAACTGATACAAACCAACCACTCATTATCTTTGTTCATGGATGGCGTAGTACCTCCGCCTCCGTCGCCGACCGCGCACTGTGGTTTATTGAGAAGAATTGGAATGCTATGCTTCTCGAATTGCCAGGTCACGGTCAATCCTCGCCAATTCATCGATGGAATGCAATTACTTCGGCAGAGCATGTTGAGTACCACCTACGAAATCTTTCAGAATACATTTCGATTTCCAAAGACGCTCCGGTCTTCCTATACGGCCACAGTATGGGTGGCTATTTGTGTTCACGCGTTTCAAGTCAACACATCAAGCCACTCGGCTTCAATATCACAGGAGTTGTCTTAGAATCTCCCCTTATGCTGTATTCTCACATCTTGGAAGAGATCTGCTACCAACTCCGCATTCCACAATCGATGCGCCCGATGCATCTTAAACGGCTCTACAGAGATGTGAAAATGATGCACCCCGAGATAGAACCCTCAGATTCGCTTAAGCAGTTCGATATCCCACTGTGGGGGCTGCCCGATGCACCAACATTGTGTCTGCAATCAATGAACGACAACCGGCTCGGAAGAGCACATTACGATGCACTTGTCTTGCACGGAGGCAAGGAACACAAACTCACTCACCATCTTATCGAGAGTCTGCCGCATTCAGGTGCACGGACAAATAAAGACCGCGAACAACTGTTGGGCGACTGGCTGGACAGTTTCGATTCACTCTGACTCTGTGTGATCTGCTTTCTCACGAGCTAATTCTCGCATGTCATCAACAACATCCAGTTCGTCTACAATTTCTTCACCGAGGAGCGTTTCGAGTACATCCTCCATGGTGACAATCCCTGCAGTCCCACCAAATTCATCACGCACTAGGGCGAACTGTTGACGCTCTTCAAGGAACATTTCGAGTGCTTCGTCGACGTTTGCAGTCGTTTTCAAAGAGATAACTGGTTTCTTGAATTTACTCATAGGGGTGTCCCACTCATCACGGCTTGCTGCCATCAATATCTCGGAGCGAATGACGATGCCGGAGGAGTCATCGATTGTATCGTCGTAGACAGGAATTCTTGAAACACGGATAATATTATGCTCATCAAGAATTTCTTGAACGGTGCTGGTTGATTGGAATGAAGTCATAACGACGCGTGGAGTCATAATGTCAACGACTTTGATGTCTCGTAGTTTCAAGAGGTTGTGAATGACCTTTTCCTCATCCTCCTCGATAATTCCTTCCTCTTCGCCCAAGTCTGCGAGAGCGGCTACATCATCACGTGTGACAAGCGTATGGTCACCTTTCGGCAAAATCGCCTTGAGCATCTGAATTGGTACGATGAGTACGGCAAGCAATCGAACGAGTATTGCTAACAGTTTGCCGGTAAACGGTGCAAGCTGCTTCCAATATGCAGTTCCGAGTGTCTTTGGAATGATTTCGGAAAGAAACAATACTGCTATCGTAAGGATGATTGAAGCGATGGTCAATGCACCTTCGCCCCATATAGATTGGACTTCGGAACCGACGCCAGCAGCACCCATGGTGTGTGCAATCGTATTGAGCGTCAAAATAGCTGTGAGCGGTCTTACTGCATCGTCTTCTTTGAGATTTGCCCATATTAGGCCATTTTTGTCGCCATCCTTTTCGAGGACTGCGATGTAGGTATGAGGGATTGAGAGTACCACTGCTTCAAGAATTGAACACAGGAAGGAGACTCCGAGTGCTATTGATGCGTAAACGATGAGGGTGGTCATTGCCATATGGGGTCTGTGCTCCTAGCGGGTGCCTATGTTAAGCACAAGCATGGGGTTATTGAAATGTACCATGTGCGGACCTGTTGATAGAGTAAACCTCTTTCCGCGAGCATACACAGGGGTGAAGGTCAAGAGCAATGTGCTGTTCGGCAGGGTTGAGGGGCATTATGTCTGGCGAGCACGTGTTGATTTGTGTGGCTTGGCCGTATGCAAATGGTCCTCTCCATCTCGGGCACGTTGCAGGGTGTTACCTTCCTCCAGATATCCAATCACGATTTGAGCGTGCACGCGGTAATCGTGTCCTCATGGTGTCAGGTTCAGACGAGCATGGAACGCCAATTACTGTTTCAGCGGAACAGGATGGAATCACACCCCAAGATGTGGTCAACAAGTACCATGCCATCAATTCGAAAGCACTGCTGGAACTTGGTTGTACATGGGAGCCCAATGTTGACCCAAGGGGCATTGAATACGGTGGGGCACTGTTCAACAGAACTTCCGACCCTCGGCACAAAAAAATGGTTCAAGATAATTTCATCCAATTGATGGATGCTGGACTGTTTGAAACCAAAACCATGAAGCAATTCTACGAGAAAAATTCTGATGGCTCCGAAGGTGGTCGATTTTTACCAGATCGTTACATTGAAGGAACCTGTCCTTCATGCAATGAAGATGGTGCTCGTGGAGACCAATGCGATGCTTGCGGTGCTACATATGAAGCAATCGAACTGAAGAACCCAACTTCAAAAATGAATCCGGATGCGGAAATTGAAATCCGCGACACGGACCATATGTTCTACCGTCTCGATGTCTTCCAAGAGGTGCTTGAACAACACGCAAATGAGCGGCAATCAGTATGGAAGTCAAACGTCCGTGCAATGACAAAGCAATGGCTCGACATGGGTCTTCGCCCTCGAGCAGTAACCCGTGATTTGTCGTGGGGTATTCCACTCCCGCTGGATGATGAAGAATGGGCTGGAAAGTGCGTTTATGTTTGGTTTGAAGCCGTTCAAGGTTACTCGACATGCGCTCGAATTTGGGCTCAAGATTTTGCTACCGAACATGAATTAGGTTCTGATGCGTGGAGAAAGTGGTGGTGTGTCGATGAAAATGGCGTCTCGCCTCGGCATCTCTATTTCCTTGGAAAAGACAACATTCCTTTCCACACGGTCATATGGCCTGCCCTTATTATGGGTCTCAACCATGCTGAGAATGGAAAAACATTGAGCGATGCCGTACATCTTCCAGGACCCGGTGATTTAGCGTTGGAATCCAATGTACCTGCAATGGAATATCTCATGCTTGCTGGCGGACAGTTTTCAAAATCCCGCAAGCATGCAGTTTGGCTTCCATCGTTCTTGGACAGGTTTGACCCAGACACACTTCGGTACTACCTTGGCATCAATATGCCTGAAAATCATGATACTGATTTTAACTGGCCGGATTTTGTCGAAAAAATCAACAGTGAACTTATTGCAGCCTACGGTAATTTTGTACATCGCGTTCTTACGCTGGGTGCAAGACTTGAGATGACTGCACAAGGCCCGTTTTCACCCTTCGATGACCTCTCTTTAACCCTCGATGTGCAAGAGAAATTAGTATCGCTGCACGAACAAATCACGGATTCTCTTCACCGACATAGGTACAAAGAAGCATTGCGTTACGCAATGAACGCAGCCCAAACCGGTAACCAAATGCTTCAATCTGCCACTCCGTGGAAATATCTGAAGACGGAAGGTGATGACGAGTACACAGCTTTGCGGAATACATCTCTTGCTCGACTTTCTTTTGGATGGCGAATCTCGCGTTACTTGGCAATCGTCATGCAACCGTTCATGCCGTTTAGTTCTGCGAAGCTCTGGAAGGCGCTTGGGCAAGAAGGAGATGTTCGTGACGTACACTGGAACTCTGCGATTGACTGGTCCGTTCCAATGTCATGGAACAACACTACTCCAGAGCCGTTGTTTAAACGCCTGGATTTGGAAGAAATACTTGCTTCTGAACAATCTCTCGTCGATTCAAACGAGTCGGCAGATCAGCCCGGCCACGGCGTTAAAGGCGGCAAAAAATCGAAAAAGAAATCCAAAGGGGAGAACGATATGACAGATGCACCAGAAGGAACTACATACCTCAATTTTGAAACATTCATGGAAGTCGATCTACGCGTAGGAAAGATTTCTGCAGTTGATGACCACCCAAATGCTGACAGGCTTTTTGTCGTGACTCTCGATGATGGTACCGAAGAGGGTCGAACGATTTGCGCAGGCCTCAAAGAATACTACACTCCCGAGGAAATGGTTGGTAAAACTGTTGTTTTTGTTGCCAACCTCAAACCAAGACCACTCCGAGGCGTAACCTCGGAAGGAATGATGTTGGCAGCAGACGATGGCGAAGGCAATGTCAAACTCATTACTGTAGATGGCGATGTATCTACTGGCTCCCAAGTACGCTGATCAATCGGACATTCGTTCGTGAACAGCATGCATGATGCTGCGTGACACTTCACTGCACTTTGAACGTAGCAGTGGGCATTGAACTCTCATTTCTCCCCCCATCTCTGACGGTAAAGACTGAAGATTTATTTCGACATTGAACAGAGCGCCTTTGACAGCAGCACTGGCCAACAACGATGCGACGCCGACATCTGAAACAGCGTTGGCATTACCATATTTTGCAAGTGCAGCTTGGCATGACAATAATTCCATTCCGAGAAGTACTGTCTCGTACGGGATTTTGGCAGCAAGTAGGGTGTTGTGCCGGATTGCTTTCCGACGTTCATTTTTCTCGTCTTCCGTTGATTTTGGCTTTCGAAAAGATTCCATGACTCCATCAAATGCTTCACTGTCAAGTTGAGCTAATTCTCCGGCTCGATGATAAATTGTGTCGACGATGCGCTGAGCGTCTTGAGCTGCTGCCCAGCCATCTTGCCATTTCTCTTTTCCGAGCGTCAGATGAGCAACCATTTGCGTCAACGCAGATGCCTGACCGAGAGCGACTGCTGCGGCAGTTCCGCCGCCTGGTGTAGGGTCTTTTGATGCCAATGCGTTTTGGAATTCCTGTAGGCTCATGTCCATCCAATTCATTGTGCCACCGCCTTTGCAACAGCCCATTCAATGATACGTTCACTGGGAATAAATTCGTCGAGTTGATTTAGTCCTAAACCTTCAATGGCGGCCTTGACCAATTCTGCATCCCCGCTCACACCCTCTTGGGCATACCATCTGCCGGAGTCGAGCATTGCTTGCAATGGAACAAGTCCCACCAATTCACTTCCAGGTGCTTCGATGCCATGGTCGCCAGCCAATGTTTTGCATGCTTCATAGGCAACATGCATTGGACATTTCTCAACATCACGCAGATTCATAGACACTTGACTAATGCCGTGAGATTCGAGTGTGACACCCATTCCTTGAACCAGGGTTAACATTCCGGGCACACGCATTTTACGACCATCGTTGTTCTTGATGAGTCGACCAGAACTTCGGACGAGCGAACCAATTTTTCTAGAAACCGATGCGTCCTTCTCGTCAATATTGACGTTGTATGCTACCAATATTCCCCGTGAACCTATCGTTATTGCTCCAGATTTCGATGTCCGTTCGTTCCACACTTTGGGGCCAAAATCAGGATACCTCGTCGATTCTGAATGCTCTGTATCCCCATCGCTCAGTCTTGCCTCTAAGCCTTCATATTGCCCCTTGCGTATTGTTGATAGCAATTTTTTATCGTCATGCAATGCTGCTTCTCCATACAAATAGGTTGGAACGTTGCACATTTCAGCCACTTTTTGCGCAAGGCGCATTGCCATGGCAGAACATTGTCCCATGGTGACTCCACGGAGGGGTACAAACGGACAAACATCGACCGCACCTAAACGAGGATGCTCACCATGGTGTTCACGCATGTCAATTTCGTCAATTGCTTTGGCGATGAGGATGAATGCAGCCTTTTCGACCGATTCAGGGATGCCAGCGATCGTGATGACCGTTCTGTTGTAATCCGCGTCTGGTTCGATTCCAAGGACTGCACATCCAGGTATTTCAGAAATGGAATCGGTAATTCGTTCAATTTTATCGATGTCACGGCCCTCGGAGATGTTTGGCACACACTCGACAATGGATTCCATGCTTGCCTGCCTGCACCGACGGACTTTGAATGTTAACGCTCATACTCTCGGAAATCATCCGTAAAGTGCGTCAGGAGATGATGTGATTCCACTTGTCGATTTCTTGACCATGATTCGCTCGACTGCAGACATCATGTCGCTCTGTGAGATTTTATTGCGTTTGTCGCGGATGGCGATCATGCCTGCTTCCACACATATTGCTTTGATTTCAGCGCCTGAGAAACCTTCAGTTTTTTCAACGAGGGTTTTCATCTGGAGGCGGGAGGTCGACATTTTCGACGTGTGCAGTGCAAGCATTGCTTTGCGCCCTTTCGGGTCTGGCAATGGGATGGTTACAATTCGGTCAAAACGCCCTGGTCTCAAAAGAGCATCATCGAGTATGTCTGGGCGATTCGTTGCAGCAATGATTTTGACGTTTTCAAGTGCATCAAACCCATCAAGTTCGGCAAGCAGTTGCATGAGAGTTCGTTGAACTTCGCGGTCACCGCTCGTCGAACCGTCGAGACGCTTTGCCCCAATTGCGTCAATTTCATCCAGGAAAATAATGGAAGGTGATTTTTCCTTTGCCAGCGAGAACAGCTCACGAACCATACGTCCACCTTCACCGATGTACTTTTGAGCCAATTCACTGCCGACCATTCGGATGAATGTAGCCTCAGTTTGATTTGCCACGGCCTTAGCGAGGAGCGTTTTTCCACAGCCAGGTGGACCAACAAGCAGGATTCCCTTTGGCGGGATGATGCCGACTTTCTCAAACAGTTCAGGCTCCAACAATGGCAGTTCTATTGCCTCACGAACCGTCGTGATTTGTTCATCAAGTCCAGCAACTGAATCATAGGTAATATCGGGTTTATCAACCATTTCTGCACCACTTACCATCGGATCCCACGCTTCATGCAATACTTCTATGACTGCGAGCGTATCTTGGTTGAGAGCAACTCGGGTCCCGGGT
>JAQXFL010000172.1 GCA_029250345.1 Candidatus Poseidoniaceae archaeon | reverse complement strand
CATACTGCAACGCATTCTTGGTATTTGTGATCGACACAGGTGCTTGTTACTACGTGGGTCATGGATATTCCTCAGTCACCCCAGGAACTCGCCATACATGAAGGCTTTGAAACAAAACTCAAACAAAATGAAGCCTAACCCTGTCCATTATCTTTCGAATTCCGAGATGAAGAGCGGAAGTAGAGACCTGCTAGAGCAATCGAAATCACGACTGCTCCACCCGCAACCGTCGCAACGAATGCGTTGGTTTCTGTCGATGTGGAATCTGAGTCCTGAGTTTGTGGCTCATCGGATTGCGGACTCGTTGAATTGTTGGCATCGACGGTTGAATGTTCACCCGATTGGTTGGTTAAGTTGTCGGAATTGTCTGGCAGAATCTCATCGCCGTTCGGTGTCTCGTCGCAGCCGTCTGGCGTACCGTCGGCATCCCCATCTATAGAATCATCACTGCCTTCACACGTATCGTTTTGGTTTGAGATGCCATCCGAGTCATTGTCCAAGAGTTCGTCGCATCCATCCGCAATTGAATCGTTGTCAATATCGATGGAATCATCAAACCCTTGGCAAGCGTCGTTTTCATCAACAATTCCGTCTCCATCCGAATCAACATAGTCATCGCAACCATCCGGCACGGAATCGTTGTCGAGGTCAAGATTGTCATCATGCCCTCTGCATACATCAGATGGTTCGACGATTCCGTCTTCATCAGAGTCGTCAATACATCCGTCGCCATCGCGGTCCCATGGAAGTGCATCTTCGTCGGGGCATGCATCTGTTGAATGCTCAATGTACGTCCCAGGTGTCATGTTTTTGTCACTGAATGCTGAAAAATCGGGGGCATACCTTCTCGCCTTGAACAGGGCATTTCCGAGTGCTACAGAGACGTTTCCAGACGGTATTTCTTCACCCTGCGTCATCGTGCCCTGGTTTGAAATGGGACTTACGTACTTCCACACAATTTCACCGCTCAAGTCCACTTCGTACAATGTGCCCGTTGTGCCATCGGTGACCAGTGTGTTGCCATTTTGTAATCGCTCGGCCCCGGAGACAATCTGTGCATACATCTCACTGCCTTGATTCCACGACCAGTTTGGCTGCTGAGGTCCCCAAGTGTTGTTGCTTAGCAGTGGGTACGTGCCGTTAGCACCTGGCAGGGTGAGTACATCGACTGAAGAGTAACCGTAATTCTGTCCTCCGCCGTTGTTGAACACGATAAGGTCTCCTTCACCTTCTCGGCCCTGTTCAATCCATTGAATGTCGTGCTGGCCGAACAATTTCTGGGCGCTTGATAGGCCTGCATCGTAGACTTGCTGATTTCCCCATCGATAGAGAAAGTCTCCCCCTTTACCGGAATTGCCACCGGTATGACCTGCAGCCTCTTCAGTTGTCGTGCTGTGATCAATGATGTAGACTTCATTCATGTTTTTGCAAGAGATGGCGATTTGATCAAGGAGTTCGTTGTAATCGATGCCGTTGCAATGCATCCAGTCAGCGCGGCCTGCTTGGTTGCCAGTGGCGCCTACGTAATTGATGTCGAGTAACTCAGGATGGTCTCGGACGACACCATAATTGTCTTTTGAAGCATCATAATCCTGAATAAGATGGTCCCATGCGTGCCATTCCCAAACAATGTTGGCTTGATTGTTTTCCAGTGGTTCGATTTCGATAATGAAATCCGGCCACACATTTGCATTACCACCAGGTGCGTCACTCGCTATTTCGGGGTTTCTTCCAGCCTGCAGTGCCTCAGCCTCTGTTTTGTCTTCCCATGCAATAGCCAAGATGTTTCCATTCTGCATCGGTTCGATATCGTGGTGAGTGATGTAAGACGTCGAGGAGAATTCCCACGACCATTCCGCAGTTCCGTCCCAACCAATCCGTTCAATTTTACCAGCAGTTCCACCGCCGCTGAAGTTGCCTATCGCTTGCTGCGAGATATCTGCGCTCCGTAGCAGGTCTCCGTCCGGGAGAAGGTACGATGTCATCCCTGGGCGATGCTTTCCTGGGGAGTCCCAACTGTGGACCTCTCTACCTTCGTAGTCGATAAGGAAACTTTCAGTTGATGAGAACGGTGAGAACAGTGTGTACCCAACATCAATCGAATCGTTGCAGTATACAAGGCCCACTGTCCATGTCGAATTACGGTCGGCATTGCACAATGGTGGCTCATTCATGCTCGGCTGATGCTCAGCTGAAATTGGCACGGTAAGGCTGAGCAGCATAAGGGCAGTAAGCACAACAGCCCTTAACCTCATACTCATGAACCACGGTTGCTCGGACTCGACTTCAACTTAGCGTTGAACCGACTACGTCTCAATCAGACATTATTTGACTTTGCTCAATTGCCTGTTCGATAACCTTCAAGCACTCTTCTTTCGGATTTTGACCTGGATAGACTTCGACCTTGGTGTGGCATTTGATGGTTGATGCATGGCCAGGCGATGCTAGAACAGCTTCGCCGTTGACAAAGGAGTGGAACTCGAGCCGGAAGTGTAAGGTGTTGTTTTCATCGTAGCGTTGCTCGATTTCTTGGGCAAGAGTCTGGAGGTTTTCTTCGCCAATTTGGGCAAGAGATGTGAGGGATTGTTTCTTCTTCTTACAAACTCCGGTCACCATGTGTATTTCCGAGCCATGGTAAGATGTTGTGCGTTCAATCTCGACCAGTTCAGGGTCGCCCACCAACCAAGCGATAGCCTCGGCAACCACCGTTTCATCTTCAACGGCGCCAACGGTTGCACGCCAGGTGATGTGGTGTAGGCTCACACCCTTCCGTGCCCCTTCTTGCTCAAGAGTGTACCGAACCATCGAGGATTAGATTGCCCAAATTGATACATCTCAGTTTAATCGGGCGGAGAGACTTCTTCAAATAGGGGAGGGAGGTCGCAAGCCTGCAAGTGGGGTAGCCCCCGCAAACACACACCCCGAGATGATACCATGGCAAAAAAGATTAGTGTAAAGGCACGTGCAGCAGCACGTAAGCAACGTGACAAGTGGAAGAACAAGATTTGGTACACCATTCGTGCCCCACGATCGCCATGGGATTTTAAGAAAATAGGAGAGACTCTCGGGGAGTCCGATGAACACATTATCGGCCGTGTGTACGAAATGACACAACAAGAATTCAATGGTGACTTTACCAAGATGCACGTAATCCTCCGATTCCGTGTTCACGAATGTGTCGGGCAAGACGCTCTGACCACATTCATCGGTCACCACCACCAAACCGATCACATCCGCCGACAAATCCGTCGCTACCGTGGCAAAGTCGATGATGTCGTCGATGTCGTTTCGACCGACGGTTACTTGATTCGACTCAAGCCACTGATTATTACTCAAAAGCGAGTTCAGACTTCTATCAAGCAGGCTATGCGTGCTAAGGCTCGAGACATGATTATCGCTTTTGCTTCCAAGGCAACCTACTCGAAGATTCAAACTCAGATTCTTGACGGAACCCTGGAAGAAGAAATCCGAAAGGCAGTCAAGCCAATCTACCCTGTAAAGTCCGTCGCAATTCGCAAGAGCCAACTGCTCCAAGCTGGTGTCGTTACTGATAAGGGTAAAACGCTCGATGAAATTCACGCTGAAGAAGCACGCAGTGATGCTGAACTCAAGGCAAAGAAGGCTGCAGCTCTCGCTGCAGCAATGGAAGAGGAAGAGGAAGAAGACTCCACTCCGTCGATTATCGATGCTGCTGAAGCAATGGAACCTGCATCCGAAAAGGCTCCTGCCGAAGAAGCACCTGTTGAAGAAGCACCTGCCGAAGAAGCTGCACCAAGTGCAGACTACGATTCGATGAAGGTCGCTGAACTCAAGGAACTTCTCAAGGCAGCTGGAAAGCCAGTATCTGGCAAGAAAGCAGACTTGATTGCTCGTCTCAACGAATGATTTGCCTCGGTTGTATAAACTACCTCTGCGAAAGCAAGGGCCAACTGTCACACGAGCCGTAGGTTTGACAAGGACAAAGCGTTAGGGCTCGGTATGAATCGACTCGGAGTGATTGGCGGAACCGGTCTCATCAACATGGCAGTTGGCGAGGAAATGAAACAATCTGGCATTGAGTTGTTGAGAAGAGACGATGTGAACGTCGAGACACCATGGGGAGATGTACCACTCACGTGCATGCGACTCTCAAACGGAACCGAAAAGAAAGAATTGTTCTTCTTACAACGCCATCACAACGGTGGTGAAGCCAGCAAACCTCCTCACATGATCGAACACAGAGCCAACATGCGTGCACTCGCTGATGCTGGATGTGAAGCGGTCATGGCGGTTTGCTCGGTCGGGGCAATTCCAGAGGACTTCCCTCCTGGTAAAGTAGCATTAGCCGAACAGTACATTGATTTCACTGGTAAGGCTTCAACGTTTCACGATGATGCTGCTGTTTTCACATCGGTGACTGAACCGTTTGATGCTGCCATCAATCAGCAATTGAGCAAAGTTCTGCGCTCAGTTCAAGAGTTTTCAAGCGCTGAACGGATGTTCTACACCTATTGGCTCGCTCAGGGTCCACACTTCGAGACCAAAGCCGAAATCGACGCCATCGATACGTTAGGTGGTCATATGGTGGGTATGACGATGCCACGTGAAGCAAAGCTTGCCCGAGAACTCAAACTTCCATATGTCGCCGTTTGTATTTCGTCAAATTGGGCAGCAGGCCGTGAACCTGGTGATTCAGGAGCAGACCTTGACCATCATTCGGTCTCCTCACAGGCGAACCGTCGTTTGATGCCCGTGTGGGCATGCATGGTTGAGTTGCTGAAGGAATAACTTCGACGCAGCACACATTGAGATTGTATATTCAAACAGATGTCATTTTCCTTGTAGACTTGGACTTTGGTTGCTTGGCCTCTGTTTGATTACGTTGCCTGCGAAAGAATCAATCGTGAAATCGTATCTCTGTTTCTGGTGTAAACCGATTGTCCCATGTGAACGGTAGAATAGCACTAAGAGGAATCAAGCTTAACATCATCCCAAAAGTTGCTGATTTGCTCTTCCGATTCGTTCGGAATCAGTGGTTCAGTTTCTGTTAAGATTTGGCTATTCGGTGAGGGGGATTCGTAATCCGATTGAGAAGGAATTTGATTTTCCTTGGGCGGTGAATTCCTCTGTCCCACCGGATATTTTGAAGAGAAGTAACCCGTTACATCATTCGTTGGCAAGCCCA
>JAQXFL010000158.1 GCA_029250345.1 Candidatus Poseidoniaceae archaeon | reverse complement strand
TGCCAATTCTTCTCGGTTGATTTCTCCGCCATGTTCATTGAGAAGCGTCGCAGCCACCAACATGAGGGACGACCGTGTCAATGCTAATTCTCATGCGCCATGGACAATCAATGTGGAATGCTGCAAACTTGTTTACTGGGTGGGTCGATGTTCCTTTGACCCAGAAAGGTATCGATGAAGCGCTTGACGGCGGTCGTAAGATTGCTCATTTGCCCATTGACGAGGTTCACACATCAGCGCTCATCCGTGCTCAAATGACGGCAATGCTGGCTCTTAGCCAACATCAATCGGGTAAAACCCCAATTTTTCAATACGAGGATTCCGGGGAATCTGCCTCGTCCAATGAAGGGAAAATGGCAGCTTGGGCCCAGATGAACGAACAAGCCGACACCTCCCATATTCTGCCGGTCTATGCGTCTTGGAAACTCAATGAGCGAATGTACGGCGATCTACAAGGCTTGAATAAACAAGAAACTCGAGAAAAGTTCGGAGATGAGCAGGTGAAGATTTGGCGACGTTCATACGATGTCCCTCCACCAAATGGAGAGAGCCTTGAGTTGACCGCAAAACGAACCTTACCTTACTTCTCAGCATCCATTCTCCCATCCATCGACGACGGCAAGAATGTATTTGTTGCAGCGCACGGCAATTCTCTACGAAGCATCATTATGGATCTTGAGGGGCTTTCACGAGATGAAATCCTATCGCTGGAAGTCCCTACGGGTGTGCCTCTTGTTTATCGAAGAGAAGACGGTGGCTGGGCTCGCCTCTCCGAATTTTGAGGCGTTCGCTATGGACCGTTCCACTCTTCAAAGACGAGGAATTCTTCTCGTTCTCATCATCAGTTCACCTTGGCTTTTGTGTCAAGCATGGATTGCCGTTGGCGCACCAGATGAAGCGTTCCCTGCCATGCCATCTTGCCCTGATACAAGTTCCAACTGCGCCCACCTGGGCGGTGGAGACACTTATCGAATGGATGGCGAATACACGCTAACGGTCAATGCAACGGTTGAACAAGTCTGGTCGCAAGTCGAGCAATACATCGATGATTCGGGTTCAGATGTATTGGTTGACGATGCAATGGATTCGGGAGAACGCTATGTCCACTTCGTTGAACGAACGACGTTTTGGCGCTTCCCTGATGACATCTCTATTTCGGTGAAACCTCTTGCAGACGGTTCCTCAAGTCAATTAGAGATTCATTCACAGTCCCGACTCGGTCAAGGTGACCTTGGCGTGAATCCAAATCGTATCGACAGCATCTATCAAGAAATCGTTAACGGTTTACGATGAAGAAAGTGCTTCCCAACCGTAAGGGAATCCATCCTCATCGACCATAATGACATTGATTCCAAGTCCGTTCTTACGGAATGCGATCAATTGGATTTCGTGTATTTTATGCCCGCTTGGTGCAACGCCGAGTACCTTCAGGTTTTGTCGAAAGAAAAACGAACGTTTGCGACTTTTGGGCTGCTCTGGTTGAGCTTCTACACCAACACGTCTGCGCACTCCGTCGACATTGTCGAACCAAGGGAGTGGCCCTTCCGGAGAGAATCTCAAGCCAAGAATCATGTCTACACCAGGCGTTTCTTGAGCGGCATCGGCATCGGCATTGCTTGGAATTGCTGGAGCGTTTGGGTGCGTATGAAGCCAATGCGTAAACCGCCCGGCGCGAGAACCACGTGAGGTGGAGAACATATCATCCGTCCAGTCTTCTGGAAGGTGATGAACAGAATACGAATCACCTCGATTCACGATGTGAGCCTCGCCGATCACGAAACCTTGCCCTTGAAACAGTCCGTCTGTGTGCTCCTTTCCCCTAAAACCAGCTTCAACCTCTGCACGGTGAGGTTTTTCAGAATCGATGTCCATTCCGACAAGAATTTCATCGGGTAATGCTTGTAAAGCCCACCATACCAGTTGTTCAAAGATTCGCCCGGGTAGATGGATTTGGGCGGTGTATGATTCGCGGCTGTCGTAGGATTCACGGTTATAGCTCTCCATGAGTTCCACGAGCCACGCTTCGACCATCGCAATCGTATCTTCCAGTTGTTCTTTGTGAATGAAGTCAGCGGTCATGGCGGGAGAAAACCTTTGAAGAAGGTCGTGCCAAGCAACATCATGGCGAGGAAGAAAGGAGGGTTTGGCCGATTCATTGGCGCCCTTACCGGGACGCCATATGAGCGTCTTTTGAAACAGGTTGACAAACTTGTGTCAGAACATGAGGACGACGACCGAAAACTCGCTCGAACACTCAATAAACTTGTGAACATCGTTGGCGAGAACTACGAGCAAGAGAACATCGATGAAGAGGAACACGACCTCATCATCGAGGCAATCGAGGAGGTCGACCCCGAGAACCGTTCATTTGGGAAGTTGTCCGAAGACGAAGATTCCTTCTATGCAGGTGCTGTTCCTGACGCTCCAGAATTGAAACTTGGTAAGCGTAAGAGCCTCGACGATTTGATGCAAGCCAAAGGCAACGAATTCGTAGGAAGTTATGGACGAGATGAATTTGAAGAATTCAAAGCTCGAATGAGCGATGATTTCCTTGCTGAATCCGATGATGCCATACGAAAGGGCGACCATGAGGCTGAAATCCGTACCGAGAACAGAGTGTTCGGTGATGAAAATGAAGAATTAGAACGTCTTAAGCAGCAGATTTCTCAAGAATCTGGTTTGGTTGACCCCAATGCCGAGGATGCTGAGGAACTTGAAGAAGCAGCAGAGGAGGATTTGGAGGGCTATTCGGTCGATGAAGACGGTGTTGAATGGTTTGAAGATGAAGACGGATACTGGTGGTATCGCGAAGAAGGCCAAGAAGAATGGCAGCCTTACGACGATTGAACCTTATGAAAAGTCTCTCAAGTCTGGTAAGTCACCCGCTCTGCGCTGGCGAGTTTGAATCTGTTGTCCCTTGACCTGCTGCATTTGCGGCATGTTCGGATCTTGATTCGCATCCTTCTTCTTGGACTTTATTTGATTGTACTGCCATGTGAAGCTGAGTACGAACAACACGGTGAGCATCATCAGCGTTGAGTTGTTGGAAGTGGTCATCAAGGTAAGCGGGTTACCCGTAAGCAACAACATCGCTCCCATTGTTCCCAGAGAGCCTAACAGTCCCGATACCAGCACAGGAAGCACATTTCTCATCCATCGAACCGAGAAGAAAGCGAGAATCGCCATTACGCCTTGAATTGTATCGCTTTCGACCACTTCGAAACCCTTTCCTTGCAGGAATTCAAAGACACCTGCAAAACTGACGTAAATCAAGAAACCAGCCATCAAGCGAATGCTCAACTGAATCGTTGCAGCCATGAAGAATCCACACAACAAAATGAGCCCAATCATGATGTACAGTTGGCGTATTTCGACGCCTAATTCTGTAGCGAAAGTGTGTGTGAGAGGCGTGATGATGAACCCGATTCCTGCTCCGGTCATTCCAGCAACGAATTGTAATTTTTCGTGACCTTTGAACATCAAAAACAACGATATGACGAGCATAACAGGACCAAGGTACGGCCCAATGCTCGTGATTTCTGTCAACAAGACCGAACCAGCATCATCAACGGTCGGGCTTGCCATGACGAAGCGTTGGCGTGAAATGATTTAGCCCTTTCACCTAAAAATGGGTGATTTAGACATATTCCACCGTCATGATGGGATTGGTTGCTGGTCCCACCATGCTGGTGAAAGGAACCATCGGTCGTCATCCATAGGGCGGTCAATGAGAGGCAGTCCTACAGTCCCACCTTCGATAATCAGTCCACCAAGAGGATTTCCGGCGCACGGTCCAGGAAGATAATCTTCTCCGGTCTCTGTTAATTCGATACGTAGAGAATGGCCGGCAGGAACGATGACATCAAGGGGGTTGAATTCCATCAGCATCGTGTAACCGGTTCCAGGTGCCGTTGCTTTTGCCTCATACCCGCCGTCACGGTATCGAATGTCCATGGTGGCATGACCAAGACGCAGATTGGAGGTGTCGTCGTACATTGTAGCGAAGATTTGTCCGCCGTTACAGACCTGTGTTGTCACCTCGAGGTGCAGTGTTGGGAGCCCCGAGATGTGCGTCTGGTTGGTGAACTCTGGGCTGGTCATTGTCACGGAGGAGCCTAGGCCGTTGACCGTCCCAGATGCACCGTTCCAATCGCTTGAGAGGTCGTGAACCAGCAGCGATACATCTTCCGGTGGCCAAGTTTCTTCGACGTGCCATCGTCCATCGTTGGTTTGGATTTGGACCATCGGTTCGGGTTCTTCGCCGATGTCCTTGAGGTAATAGTTGAACCAGCCGAACAGTTCCACGGCCCAATCCATTCGACTCATGTTCGGGTAGGCCTCTGATCCGTAGCCTGACGACAACTCACTGTGTCGGTCGGGTTGGTCGGGGTAATTGTGCGCCCATTGACCGGATATCGCTCGAGTATTGATCCCAGCATCGCGTAGCAATTGATAGGTTGGGAAGGCATGGTATGGGTCAACATTCCAATC
>JAQXFL010000147.1 GCA_029250345.1 Candidatus Poseidoniaceae archaeon | reverse complement strand
CCTCTCTTTGGAGGCGTTCGAAATCATCACGTTGGATTGGACATCGGTGCGCCAGTCCACACGCCGGTTTACGCCTTCAGTGACGGAATCATCCACTCTTTTGCAGACAATGCTGAAGACGGTTCATACGGGCCTACCATCATCACAGAGCACACCGTAGCTCTCCCTCTTCATGTTGGTTCGAATCAAAGCGGAGAGGCTGCGAAGATTTGGGTACTACACGGCCATCTCTCAAGAGAGAGTCTGGACGGCCTAGAAATCGGTCAGCACATCAATGCAGGTGAACAAATCGCCACGCTTGGCGGGAAGCATGAAAACGGAGGTTGGGCGCCACATCTCCACTTGCAAATATCCATCACTGAGCCAACTGAACATGATATGCCAGGAGTCGTTGGTGAAGAAGAACGGCCGCAAGCCTTGCTCGATTATCCTGACCCGAGGCTGATTGTTGGGCCGGTCTATTGAACCGATTCCAGGTGCGCTTTGAGTGCCGTTATTGGACCAATTGCAGCAGGATCTTTTCCGTGAAGAAAGGCGAGAGCAATTGAAATCCAATCCATCAAGATGCACAAATGGAGCATTGATTCAAGCAACGTGTTTCCTTCACCAGCAATCTTCCATGCAAAGTCTGTCGTTGCGTGAGCTATCATCCAGTCCATGCGCTTGGATACTTGGCGATGCATACCTTGCCATGTGAGCAACATCAATACATGGTCGGAAGAGGACGCATCTTGGTCTGATCCAACTCCACCCCATGCCACACTTTCGTTATGGTTCATCTCGGGTATGACACCGATGCGGGCAAACCGTGCGGAATTTTCGTTGAGTTGGTTTTTGAAGCGGTTTAGGGCAGGTTGCAGTTCTGTAGGACCGATTAAAGCGATTGGTCGTTCAAGCATGCAGAGTGCCAACTGAGCAACATCTCCTTCCGGATCATTCACGATGTCAAAACCTTCTACTGCAAGTTGAAGCCGGTCAAACATTGCATCGTCTGCACCTTCTCTAGGCTGCGGCAAAACGCCAATATTTCTCAGTAAACCGAGTTGGCGGCTGAAGATGTGTCCAAATGCAGTACGGGGTGGTTGCCCGCCCACGGAGGGGAGGAGGAAGCATTTTGGATAAATCTCTGGAAGCCCAGACAGGATTCCACCGGTCGAAATGACAACGGTTGTGGCGTCAAGTTTCAGTGCCGTTTCAGTTGCTTCAAGTGCTTCTTCTGTGTTACCGCTGTGAGATGTGGAGATGACCAGCCAATCTGAGTTCCACCATGACGGTAGGACATAATCACGCTGGATAAGAATCGGTACAGTTCCTTGGAAGCTCGACAGAGCCGAGATGAAATCTCCACCTGCGGCTGAACCGCCCATTCCCAAACAGAGAATTCCGCTCCACTTTGTCTTTCCAATATCATTCATCCATGGGAAATGTTCAGGTGTTGCGTGAGTGATTCCACCACGCAAGTCATTGACAAACGCTCGGGTAAGGTCGACAATTCCTTGGTTGTCCAACGCCTTTGCAAGGTCGGCTAAACTCAATTCTTGGGGGGGCTTATCGTCCTCCTGCATCGAATTTGGAGTGTCGTTCTTCTTCATATCGACTTCCCTCCATCCTCTTCATCGCATCCGAGTTTGTGCAGTGCTAACCAATCTCCATCGATTCGAGCGAGTCGGAGTTTCTGCCGTGGTACGTGATCCCATGCGACCCGTACTTCAGCCATATTCCAGTTTGTAGGGTCAAGGAATTCTGCAACTGAAGAATCTTCGTTGATGATGTCTGCAATCACGTGGTCTTTCATCTGTGATACCACATTCGATGATTCCAAATCTCTCCAAGTGGCGCCGGTTCTTTCCTGCCGGTCAATGCGTGACATAATCGCTCCATCTTTCGTCCACGTTGCCGGTCGCCAATACTTGTCTCTCCATCGCAAGACATCACCAAGGTCGTAGCCAGGTTTGCGATACAACAGCGTTAGTCTGGTTACATCGATTCCGTCTTTACGCCCGACGGTTGAATTTGATTCAGCAACATGACCTCCGTATTCGCTAACCAAGTGGCGCCCCCAAGTTCGAGCCAGTCCTTTGCTGCCAAGGACGACATCGTATCCTCCGGTGACAGGGCCTTCTGAAGTAATGAAGAACATAGGGTCGTCTGAAAGGTCTTCGATGACTTTGTCAAGTGTTTGCCGCAGTACGGTGAACTCTTCTTCAGAGAGGCGACGGCCGGTTGAACGCAATTGCACGGTTGCTTCGAAATAATTGCCCGCTCGGCGTGTGCATGTGAGGCATACGCCGTTTGCCATTCGAGCACGCATTGTATGTTCTTCTTGGAAGAGGAGGTCTTCAATGACTCCCTCAACCTGGAGGTGCAGCAGTGTGTGCCGGTCGGAAACGGTTCTTGTTTCCAAAGCCAATCCAACATCCTCCGCATCCTTGTGGAACTGCACATGCCGCTGAATCAGTTCATCCCAGATTTCTTCTTCCGAGATGTGAACCCACTTCCCTTGGATTTCGACAATTCCACACCGTGCGCAACGCACCCATGGGATGTTTTCTGGGACTTGAACAAGTTTGATTCTCTTCCTGACGCACGGCTCACACATACGGTCGCCGTACAGTGGAGGGTCGGCTCCACAGACCAAACAGAAATCACGTCCTAGCCCTTCGATAGTAATCCCTCAAGTTGTTGGGTGAATCCATCCGCTTTCAATCTGTAGCATCATCTGATGTCTCAGCAACGGATTGCTCGGCCACATTATCTGCTTGCTCAGCATCCAATCCAATACTGGCTTCAACTGCAGCAAGCCGTTGCTCAATCGAGCGGCTGCGAACAACGACCGTCCATGTCCATATGGCAAGTCCAGCAATCATTCCAAGATAGGCGACAGTGAGGTAGACAGTTCCTTCCAAATTAATTTCCTCCATCAAGTGATTTCTGAACACTCTCAAGCCGTTGTTCAAGGTGAGTAATCCTCATCGAAATGAGCATGTGACCGATGATAAAGATCGTAAACGACAGCGCTCCAATCAACAGCACAAGGGACATTTCGGACTGCAGCGAGCCACTGTCATCACCGACTGCAATCACCGGGCCTGGATGCCGAATTTGCCATATCCGTGTTGCGATGTAGGTGAGCGGAACCAGCACAAAACCGAACAGGCCAAACGTCGAGAACGTATCTCGTGTTTCGACACCGTCGGGTTGGCTTTGCCGCCCAAGCACCAAGAACAAAGCAAGAAGGGTAAGCAATCCGAAGGTATTGAGTCGAACATCGGTCCAATCCCAAGGAGTCCCCCATTCTGCAGCACCCCATACGCATCCGGACCAAACTGCCATCAGGCCACAGGCCAAACTTGCTTCCGTTCCTGCTACATGCAGTCGCCACCCCATCGGGCTACGCTTGAAAAACCACAGTGCAGAGCCAACAAAGAGAACGCCAAAGGCGATGAATGCTGCCCATGCGGATGGGACGTGCCAGTAGAATATTCGCTGTGCGGCAGGAGATTCAAAGGCATTGATTGAGACGCTGGGTGCCCAGCTTAGGCCGAGGTAAAGCGTGGTCATAATGCCCAGAAAACCCACGCCGAGCAACATTTCTGGAACTCGACCTCGCATGGTAAACTCTCCGTGCTCTCCTTCTTGAACTTGGGTGTTTAGAGCGTTGCTGTATATTCGGTTACCAAGGCCCAAGGAAGAATCAGTATTGGTAACAGAAGCCGCAGAAATACGGCATTTGGGCGAGCCAGGCGGAGTGTATTGATTTCGATGAAACGGACGGATGCCATCGTAAACCAAAGCACAAATGCGCCGATAAGCGTTACTTTCCAATCGAACGCTCCGAGAAAAATCACCGTTCCAATGGCCGTAAAGGCGACACCCGTAAGTGGTGCAAAAAGGTCTGCTGATGGCAATCGTTGAACATTTGCTCTCCACCAATCCACAGCTCTCTGTTCTCGCAGCAGGTAAAGCACAGGGTCGCCAGCAAGGCCGGCTGCAAACGGGGCTGAGAGTGTGAGTCCTACGAGCAGTGTTCGGTCTGAAATTGTGCTCGGGTCGATGAAAGCCATCATGGTGCCGAGAACCAGCAACGCAGTGAGTCCGTTACGGGCAATCCCTGCACGGGTCGAACGAAGATAACGTTGACCTGCCTTTGAAGCGACAAACGACTGTTGTTCGGGTTGCCCGATTGCTGTCCAAGCATCATCATTGGACGGTTTGTTCTCAACCTCTTTTGTGAGGTCATGCAGCCGAGTTGCACACTCAAGCATAGCCGGATGGTGAGAGGCAATGAGGAATCCATGACCGGCTTGACGCAGTTGCCCAATGGTGGAAATCAGTGTGCGAACAGCGGATTGGTCAAGGCCAGTTGCTGGCTCATCGAGCAAAACCAACCGAGGTTTATCTGAGAGCA
Source organism: Candidatus Poseidoniaceae archaeon (assembly GCA_029250345.1). Lineage (GTDB taxonomy): Archaea > Thermoplasmatota > Poseidoniia > Poseidoniales > Poseidoniaceae > MGIIa-L1. The sequence goes on along the minus strand of JAQXFL010000147.1, from coordinate 8,848 downwards.
TGGCGGGTAAAAGTCCAGCAATCACGGCGACCTTTCTCGCTTGACCGCCAGACAGTTGCCCGATACGGTCATGCCTTCGATGTGCAAGGCCGTACGATTCGAGAATCGGTGCAAGGTCCGTTGTCATTTGAGAAAGAGCACAAACGGTCATGAGATGATTTTCAACCGTTTCATCACCGACCAGTCCGTTGCTCTGTAGGGTGAGTCCGAAGGGGTGAACCGGACGATTCCGCCGCCCTTCGTTGTCCACGACCAGCGCCCCATGGTGGGACACTGAACCCTTCTCAAGTGGAAGAAGCCGTGCGCTGCATTCGATGACCGTCGACTTGCCAGCTCCGTTTTCGCTGTGCAATACAACGACGTCCCCAGCTTCAATTTCAAGGTGGAACGAAGACAAAACCTTGTTCATGCCACGGGAGACCTCAAGGTCTTCAAGCCGAAGCAACGTTTCTGCCATGGATGTCCGAGATTGCGAACCGACATCAAACCTCCCATTCCTCCACAGATTCCCAATGGACTCAAATGAGTGGCCTTCCTAGCGTTTTCCATGAGCACCACGATGTCCTTGTTCGGCGCATCGGAATGGATCTTGCTCAGCGTTTGGTTCATCGCCCTGTTTTGGCCCATTTTCTACGCTCTTCGATACAAGACTTCTCTTGCTCTATCCATCACAGTGAGTTTGCTTCTTGGTTATCTGATTCAATATTTTGCGGTCTTCGCTTTTGGTAACGGATGGGTTGGTGGATGGCTATGGTGGGATTTTGTACTCATCCCAAACAGAGCAGTGGATTTTGCGTGGTTTCACACATTTTTTTCCGCTGGATTTCTTCACGGTGACGCACTGCATGTCTTGGGTAATATTCTCGTTATTGCATTGGTCGGTGTCCCCCTTGAGCAACGGTTGGGTGTACGGCGATTTGCGACTGTCTATGCCCTTGGGTTGTTCGGAGGCTCTTTTGCTTGGTATCTGTTTAATTCAGCGTCAAGCACTCCCTCGCTTGGTGCCTCAGGCGCGGCGTTTGGTTTGTTCGGGGCATATTTGGCTGGATGGCCGAAGGACGAGATACCCTTTCCATTGATTCTCATTCGTAAATGGCCTGTGCTCTACATCGCTATGTTTTACTTCGGAATGGAGATTTACCGTGCCTACACCACAATGGGGCTCAATCAAGCCAGCGACGTTGCTCACATGGCTCACCTTGGTGGTTTCCTTGCAGCATATTTGCTTCTGCCACTCATCGCCAAAAATGGCCCATATGAACTCGGCGTTGAAGACGGTGGTCCGTCTTCTACCGGCAGTGAACGGTCGAGGCTGAATCGAATCAAGAGCACAATGGTCGACATGTCGAGTTTACAAGACCCATGGACTTCCCGTGGGTTGGAAATTCCACGTGCGGTGAGAGACCCGCTGCAAAGCCTCATGGCTTCATCTGATGAACCCGAAACGCGCATCGCTTGGATGGAGCATCTTGCTGATACAGCAGAGTGTCCAACCTGCAGTGCGCCACTTGGCGTAGTCGAGCGCAAAAACGGCCCTCAAATGCAATGTTCCAAACAACCTGAGCACTTCCTTTGGCCGGAGTGATGGTCAACCTCCCCTAGCCCCCTTAGGGGGCTGGGGAGTGGACAGTTGAAGGATAGGCTCAAAGGAGTGATGTTGGTGCAGTATACGGAAGTGAGTCAATTGCAACAGTCATTGTCATGGAAATCGCGACGAATTTCTTTCTTCTTGGTTCTCGTTTTTTTGATTGCAGATCTTGGTGTTTTGGCGAACGAGGCGGAACAAAATGTCCTTGCGGAATTGTCCCCCGAATATGCGGAGCCCATCCTTGTTGATGGATTGCCGCCTTTGATGTGCGGCGAAGAAATCTGCCTTCGACCGGTTCGAGACATCGATCGTAATGGGCGCTTCTCTGCAGAAGCAGACCAGTGGTGGCAATCCTATGGTCCAGATTTGGACTGGAACGGAATGGATGATCGCCTTCAGAGGGTTCTGGCAGGCTCTGAATCCGTTTCTCCAACTGCTATAATCGGGCCAGATGGCCGTAAAACAGTCGCTGTGGTCGTCGATTACGCATGGCGAGCAAACGATGCTGAAATCGAGACGCTGCGCACAGTTCTTGATGCTCATGGCTGGGTCGGCGAAGGCGGCGGTGCGTGGTTTCAACAGCTCGAAGACATTGATTCTGTAGCCGTCGATAAAGTGCCGGTGTCAGCGCTCATGGACCTCTATTCGCTCCACGGAGTTGTCGTTATTGAAATGCAAAATGTCATGATTCCATCGAACGATGTTGCGGCTAAAGCGTCCCGTGCACGACCATCTGATGTCTATTCAGCAACCGCCTACGAGCGTGATTACATCGGTGATGGTGTTGTTGTTGCTGTTCTTGATACCGGTGTTGACAATGAGCACGAATCACTCAATGATTTTGACGACGAAAACGATGCACCTGATGAAGACCCACTTTCCTATAACGACCATAAATGGGTGGCTGGATACGATGCTACTTCCTCTGCTTCAAGCGTCGATGGAACACAAGACCCTGATGACGGAAATGGACACGGTACACACGTTGCAGGTTCAGCAATCGGCACCGGTGATAGCAGCCGTGTTCACATGGGCACTGCCCCGGGTTCGTACCTTGTCGATATCAAAGTCCTCACCGATTCGGGAGGCACGAACTCGCAAGCTTCACTTAACGGGATCCAATGGCTCATCAACAACCAAAATACAGATTGGGGTCATAACTCATCAACACGAGGCATTCAAGTCGCTTCGATGTCGTTCGGCTCCGCTTCAACACCATTGAATCCCGGTGACCAAGGAGACAACGGCAGTGGTTCCGAGGCTCGTCTCGTAAACGATGCAGTCAACGCTTCCATCGTCTGTGTTATTGCTATGGGCAACGATGGTTCAAACCGTGTTCCTTCTCCAGCGAGTGCTGACAAAGCAATTTCAGTTGGTGCTGCAACAGACCGAGGCACCATCAATCGCACCAATGATAACGTTGCAGACTATTCGAACACCGGACCTCGTATTGATGACAACGACGATGATGAATGGGACGAACTCAAACCGGACATCACCTCTTTCGGTTCGGGCATCATGTCAGCAACGGCACAGACTGGTGCCTCATTCCCGGGGCAACCAGCCAGACCATTGGCAGGTTCGGATTACGATGAGAAAGATGGAACGAGTATGGCAACTCCAATCGCTTCCGGAATTGTAGCACTCATGCTACAGGCAGACCGTTCACTTGAACCACAGGAGATCAAAGACATCCTACGCAACTCTTCAGAGGCACGAGGCACGGCATCTGAACCCAGCATCTCCGATCGCTGGAACGACGAATGGGGCTTCGGTCTTATCGATGCTTCATGCGCCATCGACACGGTACTCAACAAGGCATGTACACCGCTTGAAGGCGGAGGTGGTCTCATCGACCCGCCGCCATCGGGGAACGGAACCAGTTTCGACGTGGACATGTCGAAGCCTACCAACGGTTCATGGTGGATTGAAGGTGACTTTGCCCGCATTTCTGGAACAACAGACGAAAACGAAGACGGAGACGAATATACCAAGGTACAGGTTCGAATCGAACAATACCTTGAATCCGGAACTGTTCGCGAACTTCAAAATTGGGTGGATGCAGGTGGCGATGTCTCTTCATGGTACCTTGATGTTTCAGTGAAAGACAGTTGGGTTCGGCAAGACGAAGATTACGCTTTGGTCCTAGCACGGGCCGTCAACGATGAAGGGGAAGAATCCGCACTCGATTCACGCTGGATTAAAATCGCTCGAATGGCGGTCACCATTGCTGGACCTGCAGTTGGTACAGCACTCCAAGGAAGTGTAGATTTCAGCGGTACGGTCGAAGGTGTGGAACACGACGTATTGGAATACAAAATCGATAACGGCGATTGGCTGGTTGGTGAACAGCTGAATGAAATGGAAATTGGTACACAAGACTGGTCTTTTTCTTGGAACTCAAACTCAGTCGATGACGGCTCACACCGCGTCAACTTCCGAATGGTCAATGAAAGTGGTGTTACGACCGATGAAATACGTCGAACGTACACTGTGGACAATCAGCCTGCAGCTCCGGATTTCCAGTTCTTAGGTAGCGTCGAAATCATGGACCAAGATCTTCCGGTCTACTCCGCAGTCGCTGGTACCGTTCTCGAAGTCGATTTCAGTGTGATCAACGTCGGAGACCTTGACGCAAACGATGTATTTGTTCAACTCAGTGCAGTGGGCAGTCAATCGGAGACGTATCCTCGAGAGACTCGAATTTCCACTCTTGCAGAGGGTGAAAGTCAGCAAGTCACACTGTATTGGTGGGCAACACAAGCCGGCACTCAGGACGTGACGATAACCATCGACCCAAACAATCAGCAGGGAGATCCAAACCCTTCCAACAACGTCTACACTTTCTCGTTCGAAGTCGAAGAACGTCCTGTAGAGGCAATGCTGAGGTTCTTACCCGGTGCAGTCACAACCGACCCTCGAATTCCTCTCCCGAATACCCCATTCAACATCGATGTGCGAATCGACAACCTTGGCCAAACTGAAGCGACACAACTGAATGTTCGCTTGGAACGCTGGACTTCGAACGGTTGGGACCAAATTGCTACCGACCAGATATCGTTCATTGTCGGTTCTGAAACGGACTCCGGAAACGCTTACGCCGAATTCTCAGAAGTCGGGCATCCAATTGGAGGTGTAAAATATCGCGTTGTCATTGAAGGTAACGGTGTAGAACCTGAGTTTAGTGAACACAGATTTACGGTCGTCGTTGACGATGCAAGTTTAGGTTCAATCGTTAGTATCTCCCTTTCACAAGGCGAAGTACCGATTGATTTCATCGGTATGGCCGATGGTGGGTTACTGTTTACGACCCGTGACGGCGAACTTCATGTTCGTTCAATCACCGATAAAATGATACTCCAAACCGATGTGATGCTCGAAGAAAAATGGGGCGGTGAATTAGCGACAACACTTCGTGAAGACGGCCTTGTACACGCCGTTTGGAATCGAAAAACCATCAGCCCTGACGGCTACACCCTCACCGATTTATCTCTCACATCACTGACACGACTCGCTGAAACGACTCCAATCGTTCATCAAATGCCAGCAATCAAACTCTCCGAAGGCTCGTACTGGGGACTTGCACTTACTGAATACGACGGAGATATGATTCTCGCTGGTTATCACCGAGATATCTCAACCGGAGGCTCTTGGCAAGACATAACATCGATTTTTACAATCGTGTCCTCAAATCCAGACAGCACTTCCTCATGGAATCCTCCGTCGATTGTTCTTTCCGACATTGATATACGGCCCTCTCAAGGAGACAATCTGGCCATTGGTATGGGTGAAGAAAACATGCACATCTTGTATCAAGAAGTTCGTGACGATGTGACCGGACTCGACCGAGTTGGTTTGATGTACACCCACGGAGACCCAACGCTAACATCATGGGGATTCCAGTCCTCAGTGGGCGACGAGGCTCAAAATGCACGGATGGTTGTTCTCACCAACGGTAGCGATGACATCTTGGTGGCTGCATGGATTGAAGGTCGTGGCAAGAGTGCGTCCGTAGCGCACGTTGTCACCGATAATTCGTGGTCAGACGATGCAGTTCGCATCAACGCTCCAGGCGTTCAAAACATCGAATTGAATCCGACCTCCGATGGCGTTCTGATCTACTATGATGAAATTAACATCTATGGCCCAGTGACACGCTATGGGTTACTCTCAGATGCGTCGAACGGCCAATCGATGGCGCTTTCGAACATTCTGACTGAAGGCTTCTTGCAAGACCAGGCAGGTCTCGAGTTTGATGGTATTTTGCTGCTTTCAAGCGCCAGTGGTTCTCTCAAGATGCGTACAGTTGCCGATATCAGCAACAACAACAACGATGAAGAAGAATCTCCAGGTCTACTTGATACGATTCTTGCACCTCTGCCGGGTTCTAAAGACACCAAAATATTGATTCTTGCGGGCACTTCGACACTGTTCTTCATCTTCCTTCTCGTCATCTTCGTCTCTGTTCGCTCTTCCCGAAAGGAAGAGGAAGAATTACTCGCCGTGATTGATTCAAGCGACGAGGTAACAGCAGATTCGCTTGAGTTGATGATTTCTCCAGTTGGTGATCAAGGGCCTCTGTTGGCCATTGACACTGAGGCAGAAGATCTCGTCGTGGAAATACCAACTCCCAAACTGGAAGTTGAAGATGAAATCAGTTTAGCAGACTCGCTTGAAGCGAAGAGCGATGCTGGCGAAGGAAACTCACGCCTTGAGCGCCGTATGAAGCGAAAGCAACAGCGGGAAGTTTCAGAGATGGTTCAAAACCTCACCCTGCCACCATTGCCAACCGTTTTGCCACCTGCAGTGGAACAACCAGCGGTGATTGTCGCTGAACTCGACCCGGTTCTGCCCCCTCTGCCAGCATTGGATGGCTCGCTTCCACCGCTGCCAGGACTTTTGCCGCTGCCGATGATTGCACCTCCGCAACGAGATGTGACATGCGATGAGTGCCAAGCTAAGTTTACGGTCAAAGACATGACATTGTCTCGAGTTAAATGTCCGATATGCTCGGCGAATGTACAGTTGTGAGGCCTTACGATGTGTGGAATTTTTGGATACCTTGGACCCCGACAAGCATCGCCGATTCTTCTTGACGGTTTACGCCGACTGGAATACCGTGGCTACGATTCTACTGGAATCGCAGTCAAAAACGGAACCATTCGAATCCACAAGAAAGTTGGAAAAGTGGGTGACCTTGAAACCATACTACCTGACGAAATCCCCGGCACAGAAGGCATCGCCCACACTCGATGGGCGACGCATGGTGGGGTAACGGATGCAAATGCTCACCCGCATGAATCCGCTCAACGAAAGGTGGTCATTGTTCACAATGGCATTATCTAAAACACTCGACAACTACGAACTTCATTGACCGTTCAAGGTGTTGAACTCCAAAGCGACACAGACTCCGAGGCGCTCGCCCACATCATTGAACGAGAGTTGAGCATCGATAACAATCCAGAGAATGCAGTGCGCAGAACGTTGCATCAAGCTCGAGGGACATGGGGGCTTTGTGCTCTGTTTTTGGAACATGATGTCATTGTTTGCGCTCGTAACGGCTCACCTCTCATTATAGGAAAGGGTGATGGGGAGATGTTTGTTTCCAGTGACCCACATGCGCTCACACCTTACACACAGCGTGTTGTCTTCCTTGAAGATGGAGAAATGGCGACCCTCACTCGTGATTCGATGAAACTCTCGACCCTCAAAGGTAAAAATTTCGATGCCAGCATCACCGTTTTGGAGCAAGGTTGGGGAGAGACAGAACTTGGCGATTTCCCACATTTCATGCTCAAAGAAATCTACGAACAGCCAGACGCCCTGCGACACTGCATCAACGGGCGGCTCGACCGTGTAAGGGGGAACGGCCGTCTCGGTGGACTCAAACTTGAACCCCGAGACTTAGCGAATATTCCCCACGTACGTCTTCTTGGCTGTGGTACTGCCTTCAACGCAGCAGAGATTGGGCAAATGATGATTGAGAAGATGGCTCGAATTCCAGCAGTCGCTCACATTTCAAGTGAATTCCGGCATAATGATCCTGTGATTAATCCAAACGCTTTGCATTTTGCAGTTACTCAGTCCGGTGAAACCGCAGATACATTGTCCGCAGTCAAGGAAATCCAACTCAAGGGTGGAAGCGTCTACGGTGTGGTCAATGTTGTCGGTTCTTCGATTGCTCGTGAATGTGGCAAGGGCGTGTACATTCATTCCGGCCCTGAACAAGCCGTCGCATCCACGAAAGCATTCTCGAATATGGTCGCAGCGCTTTCGATGTTTGCTTTACAAGTTGGACGCTCAAGGGCAACGAGCAAGGAACAGGGCCGTGAATTAATCAACGGACTTCAAGAGATTCCTCACTTGATTGAAGAGTACTTGGACAACCAAGGACCAATTCTTGAGGCAGTTGAAATGATTAAAGATGCCAAAAGCGTACTTTTCCTCGGAAGAGGTATCTCGGCTCCCGTTGCTAAAGAGGGTGCTCTCAAGTTGATGGAAATCGCATACATCCCTTGTCTTGCGTATCCTGCTGGAGAGATGAAGCACGGTCCTATCGCTCTGCTTGAGGAAGGAAGCCCAGTCGTCTTCATTGCTCCAAACGACCATGTCAAGATCAAGACAATCTCAGCGATTCATGAATGCCGTGCTCGTGGGGCGAAAATTATTCTCATCCACGAAGCAGGCGATGAAATCGCCGAAGAAGCAGACATCAGTATCCCAGTGCCTCGAGTTCACTCGATGCTCTCACCGCTGCTTACCGTTATTCCAACGCAATTGATAGCATACCACACTGCACTCGCACGTGATTGTAACGTCGACCGCCCTCGTAATCTGGCGAAGTCGGTTACTGTTGAATGATGTTCACAGAATTGAGAACCGCTGTTCTTCTTCTTTCCAATTGAACGGCTTGTAACCAAGTCTGTGGTTGGTGTGGCGCATCTTGACGACACCAAGCTTTCGTGCAACATCGTCTCCAGATCGCTCCATCACCAAGTGGACTACACCGTCAGCCAAGTAATCCTCAACACCGTATTCTCCGAATTGTTTGTGGTCATCACCGGTCATTTCACAGATGAAGAACGATGTGAGTCCAAGCCGTCGTACTGCTTCAAACAGTCTGAATATTTCGTCACGTGGGTTCTCCATCTTTGTCAAGGTAAAGAATGCACCAAGTGAGTCAAACACGAGCAGTTCAAATCCGATTGATTCCCGGTAAGATGTCAATTGTTTGATGAGTTGCCCCATCCAATCCACACG
>JAQXFL010000142.1 GCA_029250345.1 Candidatus Poseidoniaceae archaeon | reverse complement strand
GATTGGCCAATCGTTTATGCCGTACTCTTCTCGATGGTCATCGGTGCCATCGCAGGGTGGTTCCTCGCGTATCCTACCGCACGTCTGAGGAGTGATTATTTTGCCATTATCACCATTTCACTTGGCGAAATCGTTCGTGTTCTGCTCAGTGGGGAGCCACTTCTCCGGGCAGGTTCATGGGGAAGTGCAGTCGGTATTTCACGATACAAACTTCCGTTGCAAGAACGCTGGTTCTGTGGCTCAACGACTCCACTTGATGCAAACGGTGTTCCTCTCTCGCCGAGTGCTTGTTCACGCACCGATGGTATTGACAGCATGGCTGTGACGGTTGGAGAATGGCTCAGTCTAGGGCAACCTGCACCGTACATGCTTGTCTTGGCCGTTCTTGGTATTCTTGGATTAATCCTCGCTTGGTGGCTCCTCAATACTGTTCTTGCCTCTCCATGGGGGCGCATTCTGCGTGCCATCCGTGAAGATGAAGAAGTTGCGCAGCACCACGGCCACGATGTGTTGCGTCACAAAGCGGCAAGCCTTGCACTTGGCGCTTCTATTGCGGCATTTGCAGGCGCACTTTGGGCATGGAAACTATCCGGCTTCCAACCTTCTTTCATGTCACCTGCAAAGACAACCTTCCTTGTTTGGGCAGCTTTCATCATCGGCGGTGTTGGTAACAACAAGGGTATGCTCATTGGAGCATCGATTATCGTTCTCATGGAATTCGTATTCAACGTCTTAGTTGCCGCCCAAGGCAGTTCCGATCTGCCGCTTAATGAAGTGGCAGCAACGATGGACAGTTGGTTCAACTGGCTGGTTATGGAGCAAGTCAACGCAATGTGGATTTGCTTCGCAGTCATGCTCCTTGCCCATTTAGTCAAGTGGGTTTCAGTTCGTGAAACATTCTTCTGGCTGACAACCATCTTTGCGTTGGCGTCGTTCTTCTTTGATGACCGTTCAATCGAAGAAGTGTTCCCAACGGGGACGATCCGGGCGGGAATGGCTTATGTGAAGGTCCTGCTCGTTGGTCTTCTCATCGTATTCTCACTTCGATACAATCCGAAAGGTTTGCTTCCTGAAGTACCTTTCAGACCTGAACATCCGAACGCAAGCAAGGGAGTTGAAGAACAATGAAACCTCTTCTCTCCGTGAAGAATCTGCGAATGGAGTTTGGTGGTTTAGTTGCTGTCAAGGACGTCTCTTTTGAAGTCAAGAAAGGTGAATTCATAGGACTCATAGGTCCGAACGGATGCGGAAAATCAACAACGTTCAATTGCATCAGTGGTCTTTTACAGCAAACCTCGGGTACGGTTGAGGTGTTTGGAGAAGATGTTTCACACAAGCGGCCAGACCAAATCCAAAAATTGGGGATGACCCGAACGTTCCAACACACTCGACTTTGGAAAGACATGACTGTGATTGAGAACCTCCTCGTCCCTCCAAGAAAACAATTCTCTCCAAATCCATTCCTTTCGTTGTTCCGCGGTCGCTCTCGGCCTGCTGAAAAGGAACGCCTTGCCGACGCATTTTCTGTTTTGGACCAACTTGAAGTTCCACATATGGCTCACAACATGGCTGGCGAACTTTCCGGTGGACAGAGCAAACTTGTCGACATCGGACGCTCGATGATGGGTAGTCCTGACCTGTTGTTGCTCGATGAGCCGGTTGCTGGTGTTGCTGGCCCTCTTGCCATGAAAATTTTCACCAATTTGCGAGAATTGGTGGACACGACAGGTATCTCAGTTCTCGTTATTGAACACAACATGGACTTCATTCTCCGCCAAGGCGTAGACCGCATTGTTGTGATGAATGAAGGTGAAGTTCTCATGGTCGGGACTCCCGAAGAAGTCAAATCGAATCGCGCTGTTATTGAAGCATATTTGGGCGGAGCGAGTGATGGAGGCGAAGAAGAATGACCCGTTTACTCGATGTCAAAGGTCTAACCGCTGGATACGGCAGCGTGCAGATTCTCTATGGAATTGACTTGCATGTCGATGAAGGCGAATTTGTCACGATCATCGGCCCGAACGGCTGTGGAAAATCGACGTTCATCAAGGCGTTGTTCGGAATTGCAACTTACTACGACGGCGATGTGTCGTATGCTGGTGAGTCGATTGAGAAGCTTCGAACCGACCAACTGGTCAACAAAGGAATTGCTTACGTCCCTCAAGTCAACAATGTCTTCCCAACGCTATCGGTTGAAGAAAACCTACAGATGGGGGGTAACGCGTTACCGAATAGAGTTCTAAAAGAACGCATTGAGCGAGCCCTCAACATGTTCCCAGACCTTCGTTCCCGTGAGCATGACCTTGCAGCATCACTTTCTGGTGGAGAACGACAAATGCTTGCAATATCTCGAGCGCTCATTTCTGACCCGTCTTTCTTGTTGCTTGATGAACCAACTGCGGCCTTGTCTCCATTGTATCAGCAACAAATCATCGAACGAATTGACAACTTGCGAAAGGAGGGAATCACCGTTCTCATCGTTGAACAGAACGCTCGTTTGAGCCTTA
>JAQXFL010000140.1 GCA_029250345.1 Candidatus Poseidoniaceae archaeon | reverse complement strand
GTTCTCCACACCTTTTGACGGGCGACCTTACCGTGTTGACTGGAGGGGCAATCGAATTAGAAGATACGACCCTTCAACTCCCTTCGGACGGTGTTGTAAGCGTCGAAGGCTCAGGCAGTTTAACCGGCTCGGATGCCACCCTAAACGCCAATTCCCTCAGCCTTGGTATTGATTCTCTCCTCACACAGTCACAGAGCGCATTGGGGCTGACCATCGATGCGAACGTCACTTGGGTTTGCCAAACAACCCGCAGTTCAGTGAACATCGACATCCTTGGATCCCTCTTCATCCAACCAGGTTGTGAGATTGAGATTTTGGATGGGCAAGTGCTTGGTACAGTAACCGCCCTAACAGGTTCCAAACTAACGCTTCAGTCGTCTCTTGAAATCACGGTTTTGGATAAGGGGCAGGCCGTGTCCGGCGCTACAGTATCGGTTGATGGAGCCCTTGCAACAACAGATTCCGCTGGACAGGTCGCAACCACTGCAATTGCGCGTGTTGTTGATGATTCATCAGATACGCTCGGGGGCGTTAAGAGTATAAATTTGCAAATCGGCTCCTTCTATGATTTCGTGACTTGGGATACCATCTCAGCCTTCAAGCACACTTTCATGGCATCAACAATAACACCAGGTACACTGTCAAGTTGGCTTGTTCTTGAGGCGCAATGGAGCCCATATTTCCTTGACGGCAATTTGGCTGTAGATGCATCTGGAACGCTGACCATCGACGACGGCGTCTCGTTGAGAATTGCAGACGGTGGACAAATTACAGTAGATGGGCGCATCGATGCCGGTGCAGCGACTCTATCTTCAACCGGCCTCGGCTCACGCTGGGGAGGATTCGTGATTGGCGGCTCAAGTGCAACGATCGACTTGTCCAGCACAACGATTGTTGAGGCATCTCCTGCCTTGTTGGTTGAGAGTAGGGGTACATTCATCGCCGACGGAGTTACTATGGCCCGCTCTGCAGGTTCAGATTCATTGATTCTTATCGACCCTAACAGTGATGCTGATGTTCTACTAAAGAATTCGAACCTCTATGACGCAGGCGATGGTTGCATCAAAGCGTTCCCTTCATCAACTTCGTTAACACTTGAAAATGTCGAACTCCATTCGTGTAACGGCGTGGGGGTTTGGGCACGGCAAGTCGATGTTCATTTGGATGGCATTTACATTGGAGAGAACGTCTCTACAGGCTTTGATTTTACCGCAGTAACTGGCCTTTTGAATGAAGTGAACGCATCCGCATTCAACGGATTAGGCAACATTCTCGCCCTTGATTCAATCGATGAAGATTTCACTGTTTCAACGCTCGTAGGAACAGTCGGTTCCAGTGCTGGAATTACTGCAATGAATTGCCGTGGTCTCCAGATGAGCGACATTGAGCTTACTGGTTCGCCAGGAATTGATATTGATGAATCAGCAGGGACGATCGATGGTGTTGTTCTGAATGGTGCAGGTTCCGGTACAGCATTCATAAGCCACCACGGTCGAACATCAGATTCTTTACTCGTCATTGATTTAGTCGCTCATTCGTATTCGGTGGGTATTGATGTCCACGCCGATGGAGGTGACACTTCCGTTGCACCGCTGATTGTCCGTAACCCGGACATTCTCTCTGCAACCGCTGTTTCTGCCGAGAATTATCCTGTTCGTATCGAGGAAGGTATGACCACAGGTGCAATTTCAGCATCTGGCCCTATAGTGATTGATTTGATTGACACAACCACAGAGAGCCCATCGATGTACGACGGTGCAGAATTACGCAGTTGGAAGACTTTTACTCTGGCCTCGACACTGAACGGTGCTCCATACGAGGTTACCTTTACCTTGGAGACGAACGACCTCACTCCTTCGTATACGACAAGCGTGGTCGGTGTTTCACAATTGGTCGAAATTCCGGTCACCTTCGATGGTAACGGCACGAGTTCTACCCTGTCGAGTTTCACCGTTACCACGGAAGCAAGCGGCCTTCCAAACACAGTTGTTGTTGTCAACATCACGTCTGGAATGTCTACAGTTGTCGATGTTGTATTGCGCACCAATGCAGCGCCATCGGTTGAAATCACTGAACCGTATTCTGGTGAGCGAGTCATGGAGTCAACACCCCTTTTGGCTGTTGCATCGTATTCCGACGATTTAGATTCCAAAGAACAATTGACGTTGGTTTGGATCATTTCTGACTCTTCAGGTGCAGAAGTTATGCGCGGACCAAATGAAGAACAGTTCAATATCACGGATTTACAGTACGGATTGTATGTTCTTGAAGTTCAAGTGACCGACTCGCTCGGGGCAATTGGCATTGATGCTGTTGATTTCGAAGTTACGGAACTCGACAGCGACGGCGATTGGACAAATACATGCACGTTCACCCTGTCAACCGGAGTCTGGTTTGATGCAGAGAACGGCTTCCCATGTGGACCCGACAGTGAGGATACGGACGATGACAACGACGGCCATCCAGATACCCGTGATGCTTGGCCTGTTGACCCATGCGCTTGGCAAGATACCGATGGGGACGGTTTACCAAACAACGTCGTTTGTCCAGAAGGCAAGGAAACAATTCTCATTGCTGATGTCGACGACGATAACGATGGGATTCTTGATGCCAATGAGGGAGAAACTTCTACTGAATCTGGAGATTTCTCCACGGGAACTCTTCTTCTCATCGTTTTGGTGATTGGTGGCTTGATTGCCTTTGCTGCACGCATGAAGCGTGGCGGTGGTAATGCAGGCGACATCTCTTCCGTTGACGAACGTCATCTTTGAGGTGTTTCAATGGCCGAAGAAGATTTGATTCTTTCCGCTGATACTGCGGCTTTGTTTGCCGTGATTCTTCTTGCAGGCATTGTTGCATGGGATGCGTTCTGGCTCACACGCCAGCGTCAAGATATACCGCAAATGGGCGAATTGACGAAAGGGGGTTTTGCTTGGAAGAGCGAAGGTCCACAAGAGGTCATCCGACAGTGGGGCAATCTTGCTTCAATGGCAGCAATGATGGCACTTCCATGGGCTTTGCTTTCTGCTTCAGACACCAGCATATGGTACGCAGTGGCATGGGATGTTCTGTTGTCTCTCCACCTCATTTCATTGTTGATTCCGAAAAGGTATGCCGTTACTCGAACACATCTGTTTGCTGACGGCCAACGATACGATTGGAAACGGCTCCGGCTCCAGCAACGTCAACCAGCGCGTCGCATCATGC
>JAQXFL010000075.1 GCA_029250345.1 Candidatus Poseidoniaceae archaeon | reverse complement strand
GATTCGTCGCGTAGAGATTTGATATGGTACGATAGGAGTTGACGAGATAATTGGAGTTGCTCAGCAATTTGAGCGTTTGAAAGTCCGAGTTGACCAGCTTGAGAAAGTGTTTCCAATATAGCGAGGCGAGTGCCAATGACTGGGTGCGCTACCGCTGCTCTTTGCTCGACAGAAAGGTGGGCTGCAGCGTACCGTCTAAGCTTACCATCCCGCCAAGATATTATTTCGTTTTGTGTTTCCAACATTTGCAAATGATATGCAGTTACCCCGTTTGCGAGTTGAAGGCCGTCGCGTAAAGCAGAAAAATGAATACCGGCGTTCCCTTCAATAAAACCTAAAATTCTGCCTCTATTCAGTTCGTCGTTCCTTGATTTTTTACTTATGAGTGGGGTAAATAAAGCCATCAAAACGGCGATTTTTATAACTTCAAAAATTCCAGATCCAAGGAATAAGACAGCGAAAATCCCCCCTCCTAAACCAAAGAAATAGTTTGGCCCACTTCCACTGTGGTCTTGTTCATCATCCTCACTGTGCTTTAGGTTAAAACCATCCTCGGAACTCGAATCATCCGACTCTGGATTGAAACTTTCTGGAGAAAGGGTCGTCCCATCATCGCTTGGATCGGCGAGTAGTGTGGATGTTTCATCGATCGAAAAACCAAACATCAACGAAGAAATGGCTGCAATGAGTAAGAAACGTACAACCCAACTCCCGTTCATACACTTCCATCAACCGCCGGGTCTTCAAGAACTTGGTTCAATGATTTGACAAAAATAATTCAGCTCGCATTCGGTGAGACTAAGACCGGCCGAACATTGGCATAAACATCGGTCGAGAGGTGATTATGTGGAGGATAATTTAGAGATTGAACGTCGGTTCTTCTTGGACGAAGAGAAGGGGCAGCCGTGGAAACTGGATTCCATCACATCCAAAATACGCCAATGCTACTTACACAGCCCAGACATCACTTTGAGAGAGTCTGGCCTCTTCTATAAAAACAGGAATTTGCTATGCAGCATCACTCCAGAACAGAAAAATATCTTCAACTCAACCGTAGAATGGACTTCACGAATTCGGTTTCGAGATGAATGTGCAACGCTCACATTGAAAGGAAAAAGAACACATTCGTCAGCCATAGAACTTGAATGGACAATTGATGTTGAGGTCGCATCTCACATTGTTGAACAGATGGAATGTCCAACCGTGATCAAAACCAGACATGTTTGGACAGGATCTGACGGACTCATATGGGAAATTGACGTGTTTGAAGGAGAGTTACTTAACCTCATTATTGCTGAAGTGGAGTTGCCGAACGAAGATTACCCCGTAATCATACCATCGTGGATTGGTGAAGAAATTACTGGCCTCCACCAATGGTCAAACTCAAGCCTTGCTCGCAATGGCTGGCCGTGATTCACTGGTATTCGAGTAATGCTTCAATGATATGTTGCTGTTCGTCCGCAGTCAATTCATGCATGACGGGTATGGCAACCAGTGAAGATGCGGCGCGTTCCGTATTCGGAAGTTCACAGTTGAACTGGTGATGAGTGCTGTACACTTGTTGTCGATGGCACGGTACTGTGTAATACCGTCGGGCATCGATTCCTCGTTGATCCAAATGAGCAATGAGTTGCGCTGGATTTGAAGTTCGAATGCAATATTGATGCCATGAATGTTGAGATTTCGGGCGGATTTGGGGGGTTTCAAGTAAAGGGTGTGTTGCTAATGCAGCAGTGTACTTCTCCGCATTTTGTCGACGTCTGTCAACCCATTGGTCAAGATGAGAAAGTTGCGAACGCCCAATTGCAGCAGATACTTCTGACATCCGAAGATTGCTTCCAAGTTGAATGGCTTCAAGGTCAGGGCTTCGGCCATGATTCGTGATGCCAACAATGCGATCTTGGAAACGAGTTTGAGTTGTCGTGAGCATGCCGCCTTCACCCCCAACGGCCATGTTTTTCGAAGGGAAAAAGGAGAAGCAACCAATATCGCCCATCGACCCAGCCGTATGGGTGCTTCCGTCTGCATATGTTTGGGTAGCGCCATGCGCCTGTGCTGCATCTTCGATCAATACGAGGTTTTCTTTCTTACACAAATCGATGAGTTCTGAAGCGTAAACTTGTCCGAACAGATGAACGCCTATGACCGCTTTTGTCTTCGGAGTTATTGCTCGCCGGACTTGCTCAACATCGAGGCAGTAGTACTCAGGCTCGATGTCAACGAAAACCGGTGTTGCACCTACTAAGAGAACACATGTTGTTGAGGAAATAAAAGTGAAAGACGGAACAATTACTTCGTCTCCTGGCCCAATTTCAGCAATTCTAAGTGCGGCCCAGAGCGCTGATGAGCCGTTTTGGCAAGGTGTTGCACTCAATGCCCCGCAATGTTCTGCAAACTCCACTCCAAAAGCCGAACCTTGAGCTCCTTTGACCCATTGCTTAGAGTCGAGGGTTGTGAGTGCAGCTGAACGCATTTCGTTGTTCCATGTCGGGCGGGCCATCGGAATGCGCTCCATGCTTCGGCGAATCCGCCGACCCCCTTGAGTCTGCTTCTCAAACACCGAGAGTAGCGCGCCCTTCAAGACCTGCAACCGGTTTGCCCCGCTCATGGTGTCTGAGAACAACGGGTTCGATGAAGACTCCGAACCAGAGGAAGAGCGCAGTCTTGCCGACATGATCGGAGACATTCTATCCCCCGATGAAATCGAAAATGTTGAGGTGTCAGAACCGATACAACAGCGCAAAAAAAGATTCAAACCCCGTGGCATGTATTTGGGGAACAGAAGAGATACTGGCGAGCCTATTGACATCAAACCGATGGTGCTTGCAAGGCACGCCGCAATGCTTGGTTCTACGGGTTCTGGAAAAACTGTAATGGCAAAGGCTCTCATCGAAGAAGCCGCTTTAGCAAAAATTCCATCGCTAATCATTGACCCTCAAGGAGATCTAGCAAGGCTCGCGCTTGGCATTGAGTCAGCAGAACTTGAAGCGCAGAATGGCGACGTTGCCCGAGCAAAAAAACTGCTCGATATGTGTGAAGTCCGAATCTGGACTCCGCTAAGGAGCAAGGGATTACCGCTGTGCATCGACCCATTCAGAGCACCACCCGCAGACCTTGATGCTGAAGAGGCAATCACAGCATGGGACATGGTAGCTGCAGGATTCACAAGTCTTGCTGGTTACGATGTAGAGAAAGCACAAGGAAAAGTTGTCAAACCTTTCCTCTACGAAATCCTCGTCGAAGGTACAAAGCACGGACTCAATGTTGGTGATTTCCAAGCCTTGGCACGTGTTGTTAGAGAGCCAAACCAAGAGTTTACGCGACAACTTTACCCGGAGTGTTTCTACGAAGTTGAGGAAGGTGAAGAGAAACCTGATGTCCCAACTTGGGATGAGGTTATGATGGAACATCGCCTTACAGATTTTGAAGAGAGGTTACCAAAGACAACACGGAATGATCTCGCAAGAAGGTTGTCAGCCTATTCATCTGGAGTGAATCAACTGCTTTTCTCGAACGGCGTTCCAATTGACATCGATGCGTTTGTGGAGCCTGCAATACCGGGAAAAATTCCGCTCAATATTGTTTACCTCAACACCATCCAGGATGAAGCACAAAAGCAATATTTTGTCCAAGAACTGTCTCGGGAATTGTACGATTGGATGCTAACGCAGCAACCGGCCGATGGTGAAATCAAACTTTTGTTTTTCATGGACGAAGTCGCACCATACCTGCCTCCTCACCCACGTAATCCTCCAGCGAAAGATTTGATCAAATTAATATTCAAACAGGCACGAAAATACGGCGTAGCTTGTGTGTTGGCAACTCAAAACGTAAGTGATGTCGATTACAAAATCCTCGCACAAGCCAATACCACATTTATTGGCAGGTTTACTCAACCCCAAGACGTTGAAAAGGTTCGACATTTACTCAAAGAAAGCGGGGGTGACCAAGATTTGGTTGCTCAACTACCAACGCTTGGGCCGGGTCAATTCCAAATGGTTGCCCCTGATGTCGACCCTGCTCCTGTCCCAATACAGTGCAGATGGCTCTACACCGACCACGGCGCACCGTTGAATGAAGATCAAGTTGAAGACATCATGTCTGAGGAAATCCGTGCATGGGCCAAAACTCGATCGTCTGGGAATACGAAAAACCGTGGCACAGGTGCGGCACACGCTGCAAGTCGAGGTTCGTCTTGGAAAGTAAAGGGGCTCGATGACGAATGGGCAACTGGTAAAGCCGAAAGTATAGTTGAGAATGCTCGTATTAAAGCCGTAGGGGGCATGACTGCTGCTGCACATGGTATCATCGATGATTCAGCGTTTGAAATTCGTCTCATGGGAGGATTTGCAGTATTGAAGGACGGTCGCGACCCGTTGTATACTATGCAGGCTGCTGCGAATATGGCTTCTGTCGTTGTTCTAGCATGGACTATGGTCGCTCTAATGTTTGCTTGGCGTGACGGTGGTATCGACTGGTGGTGGCTGCTGCTGAGCATGGGGCTTTCTGGAATTACTTTGCTTGTTATCACTCTTGAAAATCTGTTGTCGCACGATGCTGAATTACTGCATCGCCTCACGAGGTTTGCCCGAACATTTCAGATCGTTTTGATTGGATGGTTATGGGGGCTTCTGGTGTGGTCATCGTTCGGTTCTCTGGATTTACGAGGCGCTGAGCCATTGCTTGAAATCGTCGTCGTATGGGTCACTACGTTCACGCTTATCGAAGTAGCACATCGGTTTAGACTCGGGCGCATTCGATGGAACGGTGGCTCAGCGCTGGATAAACTCAAGGGAGTGACTGCTGTTCTTACTGAAGTAGAAATCACTGAAATGAAGGCGAATTCATCACAAATCATGTCCGGTGTTCGGTGGGGTCTACACGGCATCACAATGCTCTGGCTGTGTATGCTGCTTATCCTTGGACAAGGAAC
>JAQXFL010000127.1 GCA_029250345.1 Candidatus Poseidoniaceae archaeon | reverse complement strand
CCATGCCGTAAATGGGGCCAGTTGCTTTGTTTCCATGCCTAAGGGTCGGAGCAAAAGCACTTGAAGGGTTCTGTTGGATGTGAGGCTGATGCTCGAAGCGCCAATCGAAAACCTTCGATAGCAATAAGACCGAACTTCATGTCGGATGTTTATGCCCGAAGCATTCGTGTTGTTCAAGACGCAGCCTGCGCACGAACGCGATGTGTATCTCTCGCTCATGAACCATGAATCCGTTGCGGAAGTTCATGCACTGTATGGAGAATTCGACTTGTTGGCAAGGATATCGGCGGACAACTCCTCCACTTTAACGAAAATGTTGATGGCCCAGTTCCGTCAAATCGAGGGTGTAAAAGACACTCAAACACTGATTGCAGTGGAATATTGAGGTGAGGGAAATGGCGATTGGATTTGTATTAATCACAACCAAACCTGGCTGTGAAAGCAACGTGCGCAAAGCATTAGACAACATTGAATATGTAACAGACCGATGGATGTTGTTCGGTGAATACGACCTCATAGCCCGCGTACAAGCTGATGACGAATTTGTTCTGACCAGATGCATTGTTGAAGAAATCCGAGTGCTCGATGGAATCGATGATACCAAGACGCTCATCGGTGCTGAGTTGTAATTACAACAGACTGTGCAATGTGGCCTCAAGTTCTTTAGCCGCTCGTGGGCAACCTGCTGCTCGATGTTGAGTAATTGCTTCTTTGAGTGCAACCCGCTTCAATGAGGGCACGAGATGCGATTTGCAAACCCACCATCGTGCATGAAGTCGGTGAAGCATCATGCTTCCCGGTGAAGAATTCGGTTTGGTGACTTTCATGAAATGCTCTTGAGCCAAGTCCGAATCGATTTCCAGCAACGCCTCAACGAGAGACAATCGCAATGCATCCCGATGGGTCGTATTTGATTGGGCGTCTATTGCCCGAAGGGTTGACTCAACAAAACTTGGAAGTTGAGTTGGATTTTCCTTCATCTTGAGCAATGTGGATTTGGCTTCAAGACCCATGATAATGCCGTTCGTCAAACTGGAAATTGAGGAGAGGTTGGAACGTAACGTCTCGGCTTTCTTGAAATCATGCTCGGCAAGAGCAAGTGCGTGTTGAACCATCGTGAGGGCAACGAGTGTCACGGCGCGCACTTCAGCGTCATCCGGCAAGACGATGTGTGAAAGATAGTGTTTGATGTCGTTGATGGCTTCTTTGTCGAGTAATGACGAAACACGATCGTCGAGACGCCGGGATGCTGCCGAGAGAGCCAGCTGATTTTTTTGATGCTGAGTACCAATTTTGAATCCGTCCTCTATACTTCGCTCAGCATCTTGAAGCCGCCCTTCTAAGTAGGCCAGACCGATGCTGATTTCATTGTTCGAACTTTCATCGTCGATATGCAACACATGCAGATGAGCATGTTTTGGTTCGCACCGTTCAAGAGCAACTTTGGCTGCAAGGTAGTGAAGGTGGGATGGGGTTTCTGAAGTTTCAATAGCCTGCTCTAAAAGGACGGAAAGTGCATTGCTGCGGCTGGATGATAACCGGTCATAGGCGGTTGTACAATGTGTATCGAGATGTTCAGATTGGGCACAGATACGATGGAACAGAAGTACAACATAGTCATCCGGAGTTTCTGCGCATGCCTCCCAATGTTCTACTGCCATACGGTGCAATTCTTGCTTCTCATCACTCGACATCGAAGTACGACGAACATTTCGAACAAGATGCTGAATTTCCATCTTTTCCATATTTGCAGTCCAACGCAAGAATGCATAGTCGTCAAGTGTCCCTACGATTTCACCGTCGTGGGCTTTCTCAGCCTCAACCGGCTGTGGGAGCAAAACCAAATGGTCCATCCCAGAACGGGTAGTGGAGTCAAGTGAAGAGAGAACGACATCCTCTACATATGTTTGAATGTCAGCGTTTTCTTCTGGCAGTGCTGAGTCTTTTTGATACAACTGTAAAGCGAGTGGATGGCCTCCAAGCCGCTCAGCAATGTGAAGAGATTCATCTCGTGGCAATGCTGTTCCGAGTAATTTTACTGCATCACCGGTTTCAAGTGGAGGTATTGAGACGCGATTCATGGCTCCAAATTCAGGTAGTGTTTCTCTGCCAATGAACAACATCTTCGGGCCATTCAGGCCTTCCATATGCCGGCAGATTGACACAAATGTGCCTAAGTGCCTCGAAGAAATCATGTGGACATCATCGAAAACCAATACTTCGTCTTTGTATTGCTGAGCCAAATGTTCTGCCAATGCATCTGCATTGCTGGGGAGTTCAGAGGATATTGACATGGAACGACATAGCGTTTCAAAATCTGAAAATTCATTGGCCGTACTCCATCGTACATTTGACCCGTTGGAGACCATTTTTTCAGCTGCTGCAAGACCAACAGTAGTTTTGCCGATACCGGGCAGACCGCTGATGAAAACACAGTGCTGTTGATTGATTTCATCAAAAACAGTCTCGACTAAGGATGTACGGCCGTAAACTGTACCAAGCGAGGGGGCATCACCAAACATTCTGCCTTCTGAACTGCTTTTACGAGGTTTCGAAGTATCTTCACCTAATGTTGACAGAAGGTTTCGGCCCTTCTCGGTGAGATGGTACACATTTCTTCGCCGTGACCCTCCGCCAATGACATGCGCCATTCTTTTGAAAACGAGGTCTTGTTTCTCCAATTTCGTGAGTGGGACATTCAGTGCTGAGCGAACAACTCCAAGTGATTCACTTATGCCTGGCAGGGAAATTTCTCGAGTCACGTCCCATGCTTTTTCAAGACTGGAAGAGTAGTTCCCAAGCCACCTCAAGAGACGCTCCTGTGGCATAGAGAGTTTCTCTGACATATCTTAACCCAAGACGGCTTTACCTTCTAAGGCCATCCCTTTCTGCGTCATATGATTAACAACATTGGTTGCGACTAAATTTCATTCGTATTCTACACAGGGGAATTACGATAAACGATGTTCGATTTGGAGAATTATGGGAGAGGTCCTAAGCCCGGATGGAACAATGGTATGGAATGGACTGGAGTGGATTCCACGTACAACTGTTCAAAACCTAAATCCTACAATAACTGATTCAGTTGTCATGGGCGATATTAAAACCGAAGTGGTCCACAATACTCATACTGCAGTGCATAATACAATCCTTCACGATTCTGAGAGAGTCATCCGTAGCCATCTCAATACGATGGTAGACATTTTGTTAGAAGGAAGGATTCAAGACTCTAAAGGTATTTTTG
>JAQXFL010000107.1 GCA_029250345.1 Candidatus Poseidoniaceae archaeon | reverse complement strand
GAATGGCCGAGCGATTGGGTAGAATTGCACAACTCAACCCCACAAGGACTCATCGAGATGCTCGGAATCCCTGGCTTAGGGCCGAAGCGCATCAAACTGATGAACGAAGAACTTGGAGTCGATTCTGTAGCATCCCTCAAGGAAGCAGCAACGGATGGATTAATCGCGCCAATGAAAGGATTTGGAAAGAAGTCTCAGCAACGCATGCTTGACGGAATCGAACTGTTGGCACGGTTCAGAGCTCGCCGGAGATTGGATGTCGGCTTGATGTATGGAGAAGCTTTCCAGTCGAAGATAGCCTCCATTGATGGCGTAATCAAGGCGCAATTGGCTGGAAGTGCTCGTCGTAGAAAAGAAACAATTGGAGACTTAGATCTCGTTGTTGCTGTTGAAGATGAGCACCATGAAAACGTAGCACAAGCCATTCTATCGCTGCCCGGAATCGCTGATGTGAAAGGTGCTGGAGATTCAAAGATTAGTCTCATTCTTGACACCAGCATATTCGACGGTGGATTTACCGTTGGACATATCGACCCAAACGTGTTGGATGCCATCGGTGGAGACGATTACGAACAACTCGAGAGTGGAGGAACAATCGATGCTCAAGTACGGCTCGTTACCCCCGAAGTATTCCCGTTCACCTTAGCCTACTTCACCGGGAGTAAGGAACACAACATTGCCATGCGGCAACGCGCCATTGACCGTGGGCTGAAGCTGAACGAATTCGGACTCATTCCCGATGCCAAGGCTGGCGATTTGAAAGGCATGGCTGCAGCCAAGTTTTCTCTCAAAGCATCGACTGAAGAAGACATCTACCGCCACTTAGAACTCGATTGGGTTACGCCAGAACTGCGTGAAGACACCGGAGAGATTGTTGCTGCAGAGTCATCCAACCTACCCCAGTTACTGTCGGGACAAGATATTCGCGGCGCACTGCACAACCACACTACCCTTTCCGATGGTGAAGCCACGCTTGAGGAAATGGCCGATACTGCACGGAAAATGGGTTGGAATTGGTTGGGAATCGCTGACCATTCACCGACGCTCAAAATCGCAAATGGAGCGAGTGCTGCAGATTTGTTGGAACAGGGAGAAACAATCCAACGCTACAATGCAGCATGGGCAAAAGAAGGCACAGACTTCCGACTCTTCCACGGTGTCGAGTCAGATATTCTTGAAGGTGGCAAACTCGACCACCCCGACGATGTGTTGTCCCAACTTGATTACACCGTAGCATCCGTCCACGCTCTCTCCAAATGGAAAGCTCGTGACGAGTTGCAAAACACCGAGGAATTAATACAATGCATAGATCATCCATCAACAACCGTTCTCGGGCATCCTACCGGTCGTATTCTGCAAGGAAGGGATGGATACGAAGTGGACTTGTTCGCTGTTCTTGAACACATGGCAGAACACAATGAAGAAGGCCGACTCAAAGCGGTCGAGTTGAATGCAAGCCCCTACAGACTCGACTTAGACTGGAGATTGTGCAAGCATGCGAAAGGTCTGGGCGTACCGGTCATCATCAATCCTGATGCACATTCAATTCGAGGACTTGCCGATATCAGCTATGGTGTCATGGCAGCACGTAAAGGTTGGATTGAGCCGAATGATGTGCTCAACTCGCTCAGTGGTGACGAACTCGGACGCCGTCTTTCGTAAGCGTGACGAAACCACACATTCATGACATCCCCCCCACTCGGTTTGTCATGCGTCTGCTACGAACGCTGATTATGGGAGGGGTCATGTTGATTCCTGGACTGTTGTTAGCAATGATCGTTTGGTACATCATGGGCCAACCATCAACAGAACCGATGGAATCATTGATTTGTAACGGCATCCCTCTTCTTTCGGTCTCATTAGGGCTGTTCTTTGGCTGGGTCACTGGAGAAGCATACTCCGTCCAAATGGAGTCTTGAGGCGGTCGCATGACCCAATTCCAAGTGAAACAGTGGGATGAGTTAAGCACATACTTTACGTCCTTTTTCAGCCATGTATCCGGCAACGTCGAGCAAACTGGAGAATGCATTCGATTCAGTTCGCCACCTCATCTGGTCGAAACCAGCCTCAGCGTGTTTCGGGACGGTAGATTCGGTGCAAAAATGCCGCTTCACGGTATTGACTCAAAGGTAGAAACGGTGCATTTTCAAACAGAACCGCACCGAATCACCTTCATTGGCGAGGGTCTTGAATACATCTATCGGATTCCAACCCAATTAATCGTGACGGAGAGAGACGAATGATACGCAAAGACAAGGCAGTCAAGATTGCCGCCATGCTTGAGGAATACTATCCTGAAACTCCAGTACCGCTCGACCACGAGAACGATTTTCAATTACTCATTGCAGTTCTCATGAGCGCTCAAACGACAGACCTCAAAGTGAATGAAGTGACACCGGCTTTGTTTGCAAAAGCTCCAACTGCTGAAACCATGGTCCAATTGAGTGTCGAAACCATACTCAATGATATTCGGCAAGTAGGACTTGCTCCAACGAAAGCGAAGAACATACATCGACTCTCCGAACTGGTTATGGAACGGCATGGAGGTACAATACCGCAAACATTTGAGGAACTTGAATCGCTACCAGGCGTAGGACACAAGACTGCTGGAGTGGTCATGGCACAATCGTTTGGCGTTCCCGCATTTCCAATTGATACTCATATCCATCGTCTTGCCGCACGGTGGGGACTGTCCAACGACACCACAGTTCAACGAACTGAGCGTGACCTGAAAGCCATATTCCCAAAGGACTTGTGGAACAAGTTACACTTGCAAATCATCTTCTTTGGAAGAGAATACTGCCCTGCACGCAATCATGACCTTGAACAATGTCCCATCTGTTCTTGGGCTGCCACGAAGAAACGTATCGCTCAAGAAAAGAAACGCTGAATTCAAACGATCGAGATGCTACGAGATGCTACGTTCAACAGTACGAGCACACCGATGATTACCGCTGTCACCCGAAGTGCAGTATGATCGTATTTTTCATCGTACGATTCACGCAACATGGCATAGCCGATCAACCCTAATCCAAGGGATTGAAGAATAGTTCCGACTGAACCTATCACTCGATTGAGGTCATTGTGTGCTTCAGTGTCCTCGGCTATCTTTTCGGTAATACCTTCCGCTTCAAGGTCATAATCGACGACCGATGGCGGACCAAACATTTCGACGACTTCTACAAAAACAACAGATGCGAGTATTAGAATGACGCCGAGCATCAACCAACGGTGGAATGAATAACTCAGCGGTGAGGTTTGAAATCCGGCAGCAGGCAGATACGGCGATGGAGCAGGAGGACTTTGAGCAGCGGATGCAGCAGGTGGTGGGGGGGCTTGCATGACAACCAATCACTGACTGGGATTATGATTGTTGGGTCGTTAAACGCCAAACACGGCCGATGCGGCTTCCAGTACCAACGACGTGATGTATGAAGTGATGCCTGCAACCCAAAGCAGTTGAATTCCTTGACCCATAGCCGTTGTCCAGATTCCTCCTCGCAACCGATTCGAAATGAGTGAAACAGCGATGACTTGGAAGAGGATGAGAATGGATACAATGATCTTGAACATCCGTATATTTTCACCAACCCCCGAAGCGTCTTCCATAACTGGAAGGGCCAACCCTGCGCCGAATTCAGCCAAAGCACTGACATCCGTATCTGTGAAGTTTTCAGCCACTCCCGCAATAGAATCACCGAGCTTGAGTACAATTGCAATGGTTACGTTAAGGCTGGTCACTGAGGCGATAAGCAGACCTAGAGCAACACCACGCATGGTATCGGCCGAGAGAGATCTTCTTCTTCGCAATGAAAGCAAACTACCTACCGAGCGAGAAACCATCTCTGCGGTGGCTGCTGGCTTACCTGACGACTGCGAACCTTCGATGTAAATTCGTGTGTAACGGGAGATAACCGCAGAATTGGTATCTGCGTTGAAGTAGTCCCAAGCTCGATCGGAATCAATACGAGTTGACAGACGCTTTTCCAAGCGGTCGATAGAACGGTCGAGCATACCAAAGTCAATGCCTCGCAAGGCTTTGATGGTGGCAGAGGGTTCTGATGATCGAGCCTGTGCCGTACCACCCAAAGCCCGAATGAAGTCGGGGTAAGTCTCGTCTCTTCGCAGCACCTGGCGTTCTTCTCTTCCAATCATTATTGCTGGAATAAGCATAGGTGAAAGGGGGGCAGCAATGAAAATGAGGCCGTATCGGTCCCATTGATTGGTTACTGCTTCCCACGATGCTGCGAGTAGTAAGACCATAATCACGGTTAAGAAACTGGTGAGAATACTGGCACCGATAAGTGCTCGAAAGAAATTAAGCCGGAACGGTGTATCCATTTCATCACGAGCAAAAGTTGGATCTTCGGGTACCGTCGCTCTGAACGCAAAGACTGCCCCGATTTGGATAATCGTGAAAATAAGTGATGCCAAAAGAATAAATCGCAATCGGCTGGCCACCATAATTGGCGTATCGGCGGCTGAACCAACTTCGAACAAAACCAAGTGAATTCCAGCAATTACGAGTCCAAACAATCCGGCTGAGACCAAAGAGACGTAAATCTCCTTCATGGTATCTACAGATTCAAGACGAGTATCGTAGAGCGTCTTGTATTGTTCTGCAACAGTCTCTTGTTCAGAACGCATGAACTCATCAATGGCTTGGCCTGCTTCAATGGAAAAGGCCATCCTATCGAGGAAATCTGCCCAAAGTGGACTTGGGCTTTGTTGTGCCACAATACGAGATGCTTCTGGTAGGGAGGTGTGCCATTTGTCAACAAGCGTTTCAATCCGTTTGACTTCATTCGCCAACTCACCGTAGTCACTCATTTGTTTGAGAATATCGAAAATAGATTGAGCACCTACTTCACCGAGCGATAAAATACCCATTCGAGTAATGAACATGTGCATCTCTTTCTCAATCAAGGTCGCAGACCGTTGAACATCGAGCAATGGATATGCTGCTGCTGCACCTCCGGCAAGGATCGGCAAAAGGAGAATGAGAAGAATTCCAGCTGCCCCGGAAAACAGTGCACCTTCAGCGAGGCCACCTGTGAGCAAAATGAGAATGAGAGAAAACAGGAACCCGACGATTGCAGCACCGCCGACATAAAAAAGAATAAATTGACCAACCGGTATCTCAACGCGACGAAGGGCGATTTGCCAGTAAGACATTCGCTGCATTCGACATCACCTCACGTATGGTTTACTCCAGTCCATGTATCTACGGCTTTGTCAAAGTGTTCCCATCCGTTGTTGTAGTAGATGCCAATCAAGTCGAAAACATCGTCATAATGCGTTAATTCTCTCTCAACCATTCGATCAAGTGCAGCGGCTCTCTTCAGCATTTCATCGTAAATATCACGCTTGTTCGAGAATCCAGCCATAGCTGCAATCTTGTTTTCCAGCAGGTGGCTTTGGAACATACCACGGAAATAGTGCTTATCCTTGACAGGATCCCATTCGAACATTCCACGGGTGAGTACACCATCGCTGTGCTTATTGTAACCGATAACCTCGTCGATTCCAGTAACCCGTCGGGCAATTCCGCCACCGGGCGCTTCAACAACTTCTTGGAAAATTGCGAAGTTTAGGTTGTCGAAAAAGCGAATTGGAACATTAATTGGGTCACCAGTGAATCTTTGAATCATTTTGACGATGGACGATGCGTGGAAAGTTGCAATGACTGGGTGACCTGTCTGCATCGCCTGGAAAGCTGTTGCGCCTTCAACACCACGGATTTCACCGATGATGATGTAACGCGGACGGCTTCGTAGAGCTGCCTTGAGCAAGTCGAACATTTCAACACGAGATTCTTCATTCTTCGAAGAACGAGTAACGAGCCGTTGCCAAATCTTGTGCCGCACCTTCACTTCAGGCGTATCTTCTGCTGAGTAAATCTTAACGTTGTGATCAATGAACGGCAGAATGGCATTGAGTGTCGTGGTCTTACCGGAAGCAGTTTCTCCTGACACAAGTACAGACATACCGTATTCAAGGCAAATCCAAATGTAAGCAGCAACCTGTGAAGAGATTGTACCCCAGGCAATGAGTTGTGTAATCGAGATGGTCTCTTCAGCGAACTTACGGATGGTAAACGACGGACCGAGCATTGAAACGTCGTCAGAGAAAATAATGTTGATACGTGAACCGTCGAGCAGTGCACCGTCAATAATCGGTTTGTTGTCTGAAACAGGTCGCCCTATTCTTTCCGACATTGCGCGTAAAAAGCGAGAAAGAAGTTCTCTATCACGGAATCGTATGTTGGATGTTACCATTCCAAACACTTTGTGGTCCATGTGTACGTGCTTCAATCCAATCGAGTGAATATCTTCCAGCATCTCATCGGAGAGAAGTGGTTCAAGTGGGCCGTTACGGATTAAGTCTCGAACGACAATGTAGCGCAGTCGTTCTCGTTGGGCTTCAGTGACAATGAGACGCTTGTCATCCATACCCAGCATTTCCCAGAAGCGTCCTTGACGGCGTACATTGGTAAGTGCTTCAGTATCGAGGAGCGTGTATCGTTCAATCATCTGTGAGAGAATGTTTTCAAATTCGTCATCCGTGGTGAATGACGGTGCGGCTGGAGCCTCTTGAAGAAGTGTTTCAATGAGACCGCGCCGAAGGTTTTCCTCTTCTTCAGAAAGTTGAGGTTCGAGACCAAACCAGAGAATTTGTCCTCCACCTTCTTCATCGGCTGGAGGTTCGTAAATGTGAACGAAAATAGGTTCTTTTGTAATGTAGATGAGGTTGTAGGGTCGTTCCTTTTTGGCCCCTCGGTCTAACGGCCCGTAGTAAATCGGGCGAGAGCCATGGCTTGATTCAAAGTCACGTACCCATTCAGCGACGTGAGGATGCGCGTTCATGACCCCGTTGAGATCACCTCGAGCAAACTTGAGATCTTCATCTACCATCATAACACCTCATCAGCTAACCGCCGTAATATCAACGATGAAGCCCATTCCAGGTTCAACTCGCCATCCAATGGATGTTTGAATAGGACCGGCTGCTCTCAAAAACCGGGTGATGACAATGTTTCGCTTAATCTCGCCACCAATCATTGCCGTTTGCAAATCAAGGACGACTTCAGCAGAAGCACGTAATGTGTGCATGAGTTTGTGGTCCATTTCTTCAGGATCCACACAAAGCATCAATGAACGACCTTGTGAACAAACTTGGCGAAGCCGTTGCATGAGTTGGAATCGACTCGTATCGTCAAGATCACTCGGCATGATCGAACTGGCAGAGTCGATGATAACCACATCTGCGAGTTCAATGGCTTCAGATTGAAGAACTTCTTCAAGTCCGACATCCGGCAATGATTCAGCAATTGTTCCGAATCGACTGAACACCAAAAGGCGTCCTTCTCGAATGGCGTCGGTAACGCCATAGCCAAGAGATTCCATTTGCTCAACCCATCCCCGGGTAGTTAATTCAGTCGTGATGACCAAAACTTTGACTCCATTTTCAGCAAGCCCGTAGGCAAGACGTTGAGAAAGAAGTGACTTTCCGCCACCGACAGCACCTTGCAACACATACAGAGAGCGATTCGGCATTCGAAGCCCCATCGAGTCTGCAAGAGAGTCGGTTTCCAATTCGTATGGGAATCCATCTTCCTTTGGCTTGTGAGCCGCTGTGAAAGGGTCATCCTTGGCATGCTCATCCATTGATACGCACCTCTTGGTTGAAACTTGCGCTTGAAGTAAGACCGGAGACGTATTCTGAGGTTACGGTCACGAACACGCTGATGTCGGTGTTATCAGCATATGAGTTGAACGAGTTGTTCGATACAGCCACTTCAAGCAGAACATTTGGATTCCAAACCGTAGGCGTGGGAGTACCCAAAATCGAGGTAGATACGCCTGAAGCGGATACAGCAAAGCCATCAATGAGAACTTGCATTTTGGATTCATCCATAGGATGTTCTCCAGTATTGAGGATGTAAAAGGTGATCTCATGGTCCGCTCCAGACCGGTCAATGTTGACGTTCATGGGGTCACCTGCAAAATCAATCGCTACTTCCTCTGAAAGTTGTAAACCTCTTTGCTGTTTTTGGATGACTTGAGAAGTCGATGACCATTCTTGAATTAAGACTGCACTGGCAGAGCTCGAAATCAGCAAGGCGCTGATGAGCATGATGTATGTAGAAGCTCCTCCGTCAGCCATAGTAACACCTCATGAGGTTGACCGCACCAAGGTCGTGGGGCCAACTGTCATTGCCAAACGTTCGTATTCGGTATTTGTACTGAGTTCGTCGTTCCAAAACAACTCCAATGTTTCACCGGAATACCAATTGGTATTGACTCCAGCAAGAATTGATTGTGAAGAGTCTTGTGAGTCGGTAAGTGTCTCTGGCTCTTCGCCGTCATAAAACACCCACACTTCATCACTTTTCAGCGTATCAGAGCCTTGGTTCGTTATGTTCGCATAGATGTATTGATGGAAGACAGGTGCATCGAAGGTAGCAGGAGTTGTCGGTGTTTGAACCACATTGGACATGTTGTATATTGTCCATGTTGGGGTAGAAGAGCTTGGGCAGAAACCGTGGTTGGTGATAACCACGTTTCCTAAATCAATCTCGCCACCTGTTGTTGTGAATGTAGCGGAAAAACCGCCGCATTCATCCGAACCAACATTTGCTTTCAAAATCCCGTCAAAGTATCCTGTTCCTTGGTTGCCTGTAGACATTGACACTTCATGTATGACATGCTGAGCGATGTTCACATCGTCAATGGTAAAACTCGGGTCTGGAACTGAGGCGCTCTCGATTGCATCCAAACCGGTTGCAACCTGTGCGTCCAAAGCTGAAATGGCCATTGAAAAGACCACCAGCATTGAGATCCCAACAATGAGACCTCCAATTCCGACCGAAGCGCCCATATCAGAGTTCACCTCGAAGCGACTGAACTTGACGCCATGAACTAATCAATGACGAAAAGACCAACAATTCCTTGTGCGACAAATGGTCGTCTAACGCTGCTTCTGATTCACCAGGAGCAGCCAATTGAACAATAGCAAGGACTGCACGCCCTTCCTGTTCAGACAACATACCGGAAGACATTGCTTTCTGAGCAAAACTAACCGCAGCCATTCCCGACATACTGTCAAGAAGTAAGGCTGAGACGGTTGGTGCACCAACTTGATTCGCATTCGCTGTCGCACCGGTTGAAGGTGCGTGCAAGAATGGATTTGCAGCGAGTGCTTGTGCTTCATACAATTCGACCAATGGGGCTTCATCAACGCTCTTTAGACGGTCCATGCCTGCCGCAGAGATGACTTCGCCACTTGCAGTGACAATGGTGTCTCCGCTCATCATGGTTCCATCTCCAGCAGGTTCAGACGAAGCGACTTGATTACCTTCAGCATCCATAATTGGGGGTGCTTGAGGGGTATCCAACCGAACTTCCACCATCCTCAGAACGTCCTCGACCATGTCAAGGCGACTGCTGATGAGGCGTTCCAATCCAGAAGTGTCGACGGTTGTACTCGCTGGAACAGGTGATGAAGGGGCAAGAGTTGCCGCTACTGTTGGAACGCTTCCAACGCTGTTCATACGAGCTCGTGTCGGACTTGGACTGATTGTCCATGCATCGTCTTCGCTGAGTTCTCCTTCTTCGGGAAGAGGGACTTGTTCAATGGCGATGTTCGCCATAATCTTCAGTCGTTCCTCCGTAAGGTCTGCATCTGCATCTCTGTTTTTATCTGCGTTACCGCTAAATGGCCATGCCATGATAAATCCTCCCAAGGGCTGTAATGCCTTTCGGCATTGATGCCCTTAGATGCAATCAGATGACGAGTGACCCAGCATCTGTGCTTCCGATGTCCAGAGTTTGGAAGGTTGTACCGCCGCTTCCGACGTGAATGTAAAGTTCGACCTTCGAATCTCCACCTGCAGCACTGCAATCAACAGCGTTTGCGTTGTCGTTAGCATCGATCCACATGACGTATCCAGTTCCTGGGTTCATGATTCCAGTCGAAGCATCTTCAGCATTTGCATCAGGCTCATCTTCGTCCATTTCAGCAACAGCACCTGCTGCTGTGAAAGCAGCTCCAGCACCGTCAGGGTCTCCAATGAATCCTTCAACAACACCATCGTCACAGAAGAACTGGAACGAAATTTCGTCCAGTGGTGCAGGTTCGCTACCAGGAGCGAGACGGACGTGGAACATGTATGCTTCAGTACTTGTGAAAGCATTACCTACGTCGTTTCCGGCACCGCCGTTTGCGACAAAGCCAGCTGAGATGAGGACTTTACCTGCCATGTTGTCGGCAGTGTCATCACCAGTGGTTTGAGCATTTTGTTGGAGTTTTTCTGCAGTTTGAATGATGACTGCTGCAGCAACTGCAGCAACCAAAATCAAAGCAATAAAGACAATCATTGCACCGATACCGATAGCAGCGATCTTGTCTTCTTGAATATCGTTACGAGTATTTGACTTCATATTACTTTCGCCCCCGATGTAATGTCAGCACCATAATTCAAGGTTTCATATGTGAAACCTCCAGCGCCAGATTGGATAATCAATGTGTGGTCTGCGTTTTCCGATGGAGCACAGTCATCAAGTGTTGCAGTTGGAAGTGTAATGTCGTACGTCGACCCTGGAACCAAAGTGGCACTCAAAGTAGCCACTCCAACGAGGCTTGAAGACGTAAAGTCTCCAGCATCTACACCAGCAGTACAGACAATGTTCCAGTCAATGTTGGCTGGGTTGATTGCATCTGATCCTGGGGCCAGTTCGTAAGTAATGTACAATTCACCGGCAGTAGGAATCATGACGTTCTTGATGACCACTTTCGAGGACAGCAGGGAAGTCGTTTCTTCACCGGTTGTTTGTGCATTCTGTTGCAACTTTTCAGCAGTTTGAATAATAACTGCTGCTGCAACCGCTGCAACCAGAATCAATGCAATGAATACAATCATTGCACCAATACCAATAGCAGCGATGTTATCGCTTTTTTCGTTCGTATTTTCTTTCATATTTTTCACCATTTTTTAATTTTTATCCCCCATATAGGGTGGAAAAGGATTGAGTTAAGAAGAACCTCCAGAACTCATTGTGATGCGAAGTGGGATTCGAATGATTGCCACTTCGTCGGGAGCGAGGCGTTCCACAAAGGGAACTGCATCTGCGGTGTAGCCTGGCGGGAACCAAGGCGAGAGAAGGATATCAGCGAGAGGCTCCATTGAGCGGTTTTGTGCACGAATTGTGACAAAGACTTCACCAGTTCGGATTTCATAACCTGTCGTAATCGCGAGTTTTCGCGACAACGGTATTTCGTCTGCACCGTAACGGCGGTTTGCAGAAACGTTGAATCGAACTGGTAGGTTTCCACCAGGAGCAATTGTTGGCAGATCAACCGATGATGGCGTAGAAATCCAGCCCTCAGGTACCGGTGGAGAGAGGCGCATTGGTGGCATTGCAACTGGGCCGTCGTTGATGATGCGGACGACCAAAACACCTTCGTCGCCTCCAGCAGGCCAACGTGTTTCGAGGCCCATCCAGAAATGTCGGAACAAGAACGGGTTAAGCGTCGATGTGTTACCACCGATTAAATCGTCGACAAGGAATTCAACTTCGCCTGCAGCACCGCCTACATCTCCGATTTCAGCAGCGCCTGTTGCGCTCCTCAAACGGAGGAGAATCGTTTCAATATCGTTCTCGCTGATTTTCTTCTCGTTGAGCAGACGATGGAGCATAGCAATGTTTCTGCGTAAATACAGCACATCTTCTTCCAGAACAGCAAGCGATGACTCCGCCTTGTCAACACTTGACAGAGCACGTCGTAGTTTGTGCGTTTGCAAGAAACTCTTTGCTTCACTAATCTCAAGTTCAGTACCGGCTAGCGAATTTGTGTCGTCCTGAGCAATTCCGAGAACCATCGTTTCTAAATCCCGAGGAAGAGGGCGTTCAGGATTCGATGTCGAAGGCATTGGTGGGAAAGGAGGTGCCTCCTCGCCAACGCCTGCTTGCACGTCGACAGGAGCGCTGTTCGAGGATTGACCGGTGGCTTCATCCTCAAACTGAGGCATTTCATCAAGGGTTTTTTCCTCAACTGAGGGGTCGACGAGTTCTTCATCAGGCATCATCGTTCACCTCCTCGTTTGAAAATAAGTTCTCGGGGTTCAAAGCTTGTGAGGCTTCTGCAGAACCAAAGATATCATCGAGGTTGAGTCCATCTCCTGCGAGTTCATTGAACAACCGAGCAGGGTCGCTCAAGTCACGTTCGATTCGAATCGCCTTCACCTCGATGTCCGTGAGGCGTCCGTAAAGTGCGCCGTACATGTTGTTTGCACGGTTAATCAAGAACCAAACACCTGCCATCACCACGATGACATAGGCTGCTAT
This sequence comes from Candidatus Poseidoniaceae archaeon, assembly GCA_029250345.1. Lineage (GTDB taxonomy): Archaea > Thermoplasmatota > Poseidoniia > Poseidoniales > Poseidoniaceae > MGIIa-L1. The sequence goes on along the minus strand of JAQXFL010000107.1, from coordinate 11,058 downwards.
GCTAACGACATTCGTCCGATCTTCGGTGAGCATTGGAGGGATTCCCAGAACGATAGCAAGCATACCAAGTACCGGCATGCCCAGAATCGTACGGAGTTGGCGACGGCTGCTGGCAAGTTCTTCGAAGTGGTCTGCATACAGTGTCGAAATACCTCGGCGGGCGCGTTGATAGTCTTCGTGGAGGAGACGGAATTCGTCGGTGCTCTTCCAGGTCATTCTCCAAATCCAAAGCGCAGCCAGTGTAAGAACCACGAAGCCCCACCAAGCGAATTGGAATACATGGAAGGAGAAACCGAAACCAACAACACCAGCATAGATTGCCAGGAGTCGGAAATTATCATTTTGCGATGTTAAGCGGAAGAGAATCATCGAAACGAGTAAGCACGTAACTGCTGCGACGAAACTGGCTGAAACACCCGGTGACCATGAAATGACGTCTTCCTTCAAGGTCATTTTATCGTTCAAAACGACATTGTTTTCCATGAACGAAGCGTCAAGTGATGCGACACATGATGCTTCAGAGCGCTGAGTCCACCAATCGATAGAATCGGCAGTAACCACCCAAGTGAGCGTTCGTTCTTGAGTCGCAAAGAAGAACGGAATCATTGAGTAATTAAGTCCAGAATTGACTGAGCGGTTCAACAGCGCTGGAGTTTCTGAAGGCAAGGTTGAGACGGTGAGGCCCTCGCATTGCAGGTCAACGACCACATCAAGAGCCGTAGCAGAACCAACGTTTTGAACAACGACTGTAATCGTGCTTTGAGTGCCTTCTTGGAATTGGCCCTCGTTCGAAGAGATACTCTTGATCATTGGGTCGGCAAATACTGCCAAAACCAACGAGAATGTTTCCTCGTCATACACCGAGTAGCCGTTGTTTTCATCGGGGTGGTAGAGTCTAAACGTCAAGTCCCAACCGTCGCCGGGAAGAATAAATCCTTTCGTAGGAGTCTCCGCTTGAATTCGAATGGTGGAGGGATTCCATGCTTCAAGCTCTACCAAGTTGTATCTCGAAGTTGGGCCAAGTGAAGTCGGGCCACATTCTTGATCGAGATTGAGAGGATGGGCATCGGAGGTTCCGTCAAATTTATCGACATAGAGGGTGAAGTTCCATGAATACTCAAACTCGGAGAGGCCCATCGAGTCGAGATTCAACAGACGTTCAGAATTGCAAAGTTCAATCATATAGGCCACTTCACTGCCGTTCCCAGTTGGGATATTTGTGTACGGGAGGAACACATCGACAAAGTCGCTGTTAATGTCAGGTTCAATACCAATATCGCCCGTCGAAAAGAATCGAGACATCACCAGTTGTGTAGTGAATTGACCGCTGCCTTCCACTTCTGTTTCAGTGGGGTCAAGGAACAGTGTCAAATCCGCAGTCAACGAAAGAAGTGGCAGGTCGACGGTTCCGACAGCAGTGAACGTGTGGACCACAGGCGTGTTTCTTGGAAGAACAATCAAAGACGGTTGAGTCACCATTTCCCAGTCGGTTGAGAGATTTGTGAGGCCCGGCCGAGTTATTGCATATACGGCATTGACGGTAACATCCTTGTTGCCTGTGTTCAAGAGCGTGACTTCCCAAGTACGAGTGGATTTGGGTTGGAACTCCATAACATCAGGCCAATCTGAGGATTCAACGATGAACAGGGGCTGTATCAACAATTGAACTGTGTGTGTACTGTAGACAATACCGGTCGTCGAATTGACGGCCGTAATGGTAAGATTGTACACTGAGCCTTGAACCAGCGTATCGGTACCGCCAAGGCTCGGGATGGCAACATTCACGCTGTCAGAATAGGTTTGGTCGATGGAGAGAACTTCCGTGAGTTCCGTCATTGAGAGTGTGATATTGCCTTCAACGGCCAAAGTTACCTTGACTGTTTCTTGGAGGTTTCCATAGTTGATGATGTCAAAGTCGACTTGCTCCATTTGACCGGGGGTTACTGCCATCTGTTCCGGTGCAGTAATTCCAATCGAATGGTTTTCAGTGATGTTGGCAACTACGTTCGAGGAAAGAAGGATTTGACCGTTGTTGGTAGAGACCCATACTGTGGTCATGTAGAATCCGTCGGAGTCAGCATTCTCATTCGCACTCATTTCTATTCGAATTGTTTCCTCATATCCTGCTGCGATAAAGAGACTCGAAGATGTTGGGGATTCGATGTTGAAATCAACATCGCCGGCCAGGGCATTATCCAACCAAATCTCGTAATCGGCAGGCGCATTGCCAGTGTTTTTGACGATGATCGAAGTAAATGTAGAATCAGTGACATCGAGTTCAAGTGACTGATTTGTTGGCGTGAGGCTGCCGTTGAAAATCTGCCCTACAACAACATAGAACACATGTTCGCTGCCAATCAGTAGACCAGAGATTGGATCTTCAATTCGAACCGTTATGGGTTGATTCAATCCAGCAGGTGCGAGAGGGTCGGTTCGAATGTTGAACGTCACGACTTGGATGTGTGCGGCGTTACCGGAGGCACCATCGAGCGTACCGTCTGCAATGTCAGCAGTCAAATTGGAAATGTTTTGGTCGTTTTCAGTAAAGTTAGCAGTCCAGTTCTCTGGGAGATTATCGACGATTCGCAAGCGATATGAACCCACATCGTTGCCGGTGTTCGCAAAGCGCATTGGAATCGAATTATCGACTCCGACCGGCACATCATATGGGCCTGAGTCAAGGAAATCACCATCGATGACCTGAGGAATGATAAGTGTGTAGTTCCGAGTAAGAGGGACGGCATTCACCCCACTTCCAACCAATGCTGGGCTGAGTGTAGGCGTGATGGTCAATGAAGCGGCAAAGGTACCGGCGACCGGGTATTGGTTGGCTTGAGGGCCGATAATGTCCAAGGTGGTGTTCATACTGTCACCGGGCAAGAGGCCGGAATAGAGCGGGTTTGAAACGGAAACCGACCACCGGTCAGCCTCTCCAAAGCCACCTTCATTCAACGCCGTGAAGGTCTTTGAGGTCGTTAGAGTAGCATCCAAGGTCTCAGTGAGCAATGTTGGAAGATTGTGGATAACACGCAAATTCAAATCGATGTTTTGAACGAGTTGAGAGCCTGTGAGTGTTTGCTCAATTTCTTCGACTGAGAGGTGTTGTGGTATAGGGTCCAGACCTGGGTCAACAACGATTACAGGTGATACTTTGATCGGAGCTGTATCTTGCGAAGGTACGCCGCCACCGATTGGTTGGCATTGAATCCATACATCGAGTTCATCTCCAGCCATGTTGTACTCGCTGGTAACGATTGGATTTTGGATTGCAGGAGCGGTAAGCGTCACCACGACTTGAGTTGTAGCGCCGGATGTAACAGGAGGTGTAATCGATGGGCTGACCTCCCAAGTCCAATTGAGGGTTGCGACCGATAGCCCTGTCGTCAAAGTATAGGTCGTTGTGACGCTTCCAGTGTTTTCGATTTGGGCGATGTACTGTGCTTGGCCACCCGGATTGATGGATTTGATTGTAGTGTCTTCGATGAGGGTGACTTCGCCTTTGAAGAAATCGCCAACCATCACGCGACCTACTCCCGAAATTTGGTAATTGTCTGGAGAGTTAACAGAGGTGAATGTAATGGTAATTTTGTCCGTTTCAGAACGAACTGCATCCGCTGGGACGCTGACATCAAGGGTGACGAGCCGTATAGAACCTGCAGGAAGCGTGGCGCCAAAAGAAGCGGAAGAAGCGTCAGCCCACGGCTTGTTTTGTGTAACTGAAATCGTGAAGAGGTCGGTTTCAACACCGGTGTTTTTGACGACGAACGTGATTGCAGTCGTGTCCCCAGGCTCGACAACAAGCGTCGCTGGTTCGATGACGATTGCATTGTAATCTGAAAATTTGACCCAAGATTCACGAATAACGACGGTTTCAGTCCAAGAAGTTCCATCGAACTTGACCGATGCGGAGATATTCCAAACACCAGTGAGTGCGGAGCCATCAACATCAGCGCTTAGAACACCAGATTCCTGAAGAGTTCCTGATGAGGCAGGGTATGAGCCTGGCTGGAGTGTGACTGTGCCCGAGGTGAAGGTAATCACTGTGGGAGTCGGCGTCGAGTTGTCAGTAAGGACAATGGTCATCGTAGCAGAGATTGGCTTGACTCCAGAATTGGTAACCGAGGTGTTGAGCGTTGAAATGGCGTTGGGCAGTGCCATTCTGTTGGTGGTGGGTGAATCAGCAGGGAAGGTATTCCCCATTGCTTCCCCAAGGTGCTTATTCTCTACAGAAAAAGCAAATCCGATATCTTGAATGTTGTTGAGCAGATCGTTTCCAGCCTCCATATTGGAGACCAGTTTGATCCGGAGTTCTTGTCCAGCACCGTTTGTTGCAATCCACGAGAATGAGATTGGCGTGAGGTCGACCTGTCCCGATGCACCGCTCACGCTGCCAATAGCGATGCTGTCAACATCCGTGAATCCAAGGGTTGGAGAGCCTTTGTGTTGCAAAACCAACCAAAGTTCGTCGCTTCCTGAGCCAACCGCTGAAATGTTTGCAGTGACGACGTGTTCGCCAGGTTCGAGATAGAGACTAGAACCAATCACGGCGGAACCAGAGTTACTGAGTTGCAGTGGATTTCGGAAGTAAAAGTCAAGCGTTGCACGCCCAGAAGTGCTTGAGGAAGTGCTGGATTCATCGGCATTTGCCAACGGCAAGTACATCGGCAACACAAACAGTGCGACAAGCAGTGCTGCCAACAACGACTGTCGGCTCGCATGTTCACGCAGAAGTGTCACCCCCTGGGGAGTCGAAACGAGCGATAGTGACTTTCTTTCCTTGACGGCGCCACTGCATGAGGAGTTGCTCTAAGAGGCGTTCATGATCGATGTCCGAGATGCCAAGTCTGCGGCGTTCCTCCCAAAGGAGCATCTGTTCGGTCTTGGTCAAAAGGGCGTCTCGCAGATACAATTCCAACGTACGGCGATAGGCGTCACGGTCAGAAACTGCGTAGACAATGGTGTCTCCGGGCAGCTGGTCCGCTCGGTTTTGTATGAGGTTGCCAAGGGTGAGGGCTTCGTCGTAGGTGATGTCCCGCTTGTCCAAGTCCGTTTGAACTGCACTCGCAATAGTTTGTAGGTCAAATCGGGTGTTGGTGCGCTGTATTCGTTTGGAATAACGGCGGCTTCTACGAGACAATCGGACCGCCACCATGCTTCTCCTTGTTACCTGCCGGTTATTGAAAGAATCGGTCAGCACACCCCTCTCAACCCGAAGTGGGGTGAATCTTACCCATGCCGCATAAAAGGCCGACTAAGTGCTGGTTTTTACCGCATATCGAGTTGAGACGTACATGTTCGAGGACACGGCAAAAAGCAATGTTTCATGTCCTGTGAGCCACAGCGTAATCCCATGAGCGAAGCAATAACGCACGAAGTCGGCAATCCAGCACCAGCATTTGAATGTCAAGATTCCAGCGGCAAAGTTCACAGTTCAGCATCCTATCAAGCAGACGGGAAAACAGTCATTCTGTACTTCTACCCACGTGATTCCACCCCGGGTTGCACAACACAGGCATGTGACTTCAGAGACAATCTTGCGCGTCTATCTACAGAAGGCTACGTTGTTCTCGGCGTCTCCAAGGACTCTGAAGGCTCACATGAAAAGTTCATCGCAAAGCAAGATCTGAACTTCCCTCTCCTCATGGACCGTGACGGGGAACTGCATGAAAAGTTCGGAACATGGCGATTGAAGAAGAACTACGGTCGAGAGTACATGGGCTGTTCTCGCTCAACATTTGTCGTCTCACCCGATGGAAACTTCGCTTGGCTTCGATACAATGTCAAGGCCAAAGGGCATGTTGGTATGCTCATGAGAGAACTCGGACTCGGAGAATGAGGGATTCGATGCCAACTGAGGCCACATTGAGCGGAACCCGAATCGATTTGGGTAACGAATCGGTTGCGTGGTCGCCGTGCCACATCGGCAAAGATACAGAAATTGGTGCATCCTGCTCGATCGGATCGTTGGCTCATATCGGTCGAAACGTCACGCTCGGTAACGGATGCCGAATACAGGGGGGCGCCTATGTTGCCGACGGATGCCAACTCGCCGATGGTGTATTCATCGGCCCAAATGCAACTCTGCTAAACGACAAGTATCCGCCCTCACAGAATCCACAACAATGGCAGTCGATTCATGTCGGAAAAAATGCCGTCATAGGAGGAGGTGCAACGGTCTTGCCTGGATGCAATGTTGGTGAAGGGGCGGTGCTGGGTGCTGGTTCAACACTCACCAAACAGCTCCCCGAAAACCAAGTTTGGGCAGGTCAGCCGGCAACGTATCTCATGATGCGGAAGGCATACGATGAAAAACAACAGCACCTCAAACACACAACAGGCACTGGGGGCAATTGAATGGACAGAAAGGCAGTGGTTCTCGATTATCTCAAGAAATGCAACTTATACGCTGAAAAATCAATTGCGCGCAAACTCGAACGCAGTGAAAAAGAGGAAACCTCTTCTTGGGAATCCTACATCGAATTCAACAATCACGCCATCGAAGAAATCCAAAACGGAACCCTCAACAAGTGGTTTTCGCCAATGCCGACGACCAACATGGACCAAGCAAGGCGAATGGATGTTGAATCCATTGAACACGCTCAGCGTGCGGGATGGTTGTCCGGACTGCTTTCGCCACGGCCGCTCGTCCTTGCTTCGACTCAAGACGAACACGGCAACAAGAATCTCGCACCTTACACCTCCGTGATGGCTGTATCAACCGGGCCGCCTTTACTGATTGCATCGTTCAGTTGCAACCGAGAAGGTCGGTATCGGGACACACTTCACAATCTTCGCTCAACAAAACGCGCCATCCTCCACCTGATGCCGAGTAGCATAGAGATGGTGAAAGCGATTGATGAAACTGCAGCACCATTACCACAAGGTGAGAGTGAATGGAACCTATCTGGGCTCACTGAAAGTCCTCTTGACCCGCTGCTCATCAACGAAGCAGTTGCTGCACTCGAAGTCGAATACATCGAGGATAGACCGCTCCCTGATGCGGTGGCTCGGCTTGCAGTCCTACGGGTTACTGGGCTGTGGACGTCTGAATCAACGGTTCCACCAAACGGACTGGACATACTGTGCCAGCATGGTCACGACCGCCTTTCTCCAGCTCCCAACGATTGGGGCGAGAAGGTCTTCAAGCACTACGGCGGACGTAAACTATCGTAATGAACTCCACATCGCTGTTAGTCCTTGACTAAGCGAGGTTGTGGCTTTCCAACCAAGTCGAGCCTCTGCTTCAGAGCAATCAGGCAAGCGACGGCTCACATCTCCATGGTATCCATCCTCGTGATGGACCTCAGGCATTGCCTGACTCCAAGTGGAATCGGCAGCTACAGCATCGAACACCGCCTGTTGAAGCAATTGAATGGAGACCTCTTCAGTTGAACCAATGTTGAAAGCGCCGCCGGCAAGCGTTGTGCCATCCAATGCCGCATCCATGAGGCCTGCGCGGTAAAAGCCATCAACAGTGTCCGTAATCCAAGTGAAGGATCGAGTTTGTTTACCACCGTTATGCATTTTGAGAGGTGTATTCTCAAGGACTGAAGAGAAAAACATGGCAACAACTTGGCCGTATTCATCACCAAGCAAACGCGGACCATAGGCGTTAAACGGCCGAACAATTCGAACATCTAAACCGTCACGGGCAGCATGCTGACAAGCAATTTCGTCAAGATATTTACTGGCGCCATAGGAGTGCCTTTGATGAAGTGAAGGGTCGGTAAATGTCATTTCATTGCCGTTCTGAATCGGTTGTTGTTTGGCTTCACCAAAGGCTTCTGGTGATGAGGCGAGAACATACCGTGCATCGCAGGACATCGCCAATTCCAAAGTACGCAATGTTCCGTTGATGTTGACATCTATTACCGAATGTGCTGCCTCATGAAACCACTTCGTGCCGTTCACTGCTGCCAAATGGAACACAATATCCACGCCGCCTAAGACCTCTATTGCATCGTCAAGGCGGTCGACATCGCGAACGTCACCTTGCATAAAATGAAACCGAGCATTGCCTTCAATCGAAGTAAGGTTCGACTTCTGCCCTCTGAAAAGTGAGTCGTATGCAAGAACAGTATGACCTTCTTCAATCAATCTCTCGCACAGTGAGGAGCCGATGAATCCGGCACCACCGGTGACAAGAATCCGTTGTAAGGCCATGACATAACCTCAACTGTTGCGCTCAAGGACGGTGAGGGTAACAACACCTTGTTCTGATTTCAATTCGACAAGGTCTCCATCATTGACTTCCATGCACGGGTCCAAATCAAACCCGTGACCGTAGGGCAGGTCCAACAATGAACACGCTGGAAGAGTGAGTGGACATACGTCTCGGTTGACAATGGCCATTGGACCCTTTCCAGTGTACAGTAAACCCATCAGCACATACGGAGCAACCGTTGAGCCCGAGCCCTTTGGATAAATGAGAATTGAATTTTCAATGGCGCGTCCGTCGAGCGGGTGGCCGGTTTCTTCGATGACACCGGTGTCTCGATGAACATAGCCAAGATAGGTAATGGGAACATCGGTCACCATTGCTGGGCCTTTCACACAAAAGTCTCCTTGACTCTCAAGTGGAGAACCAGTGAGCATTGCCTCGCCGGTTTGAACGGTTTTGGCACTGGCGTGTTGAGGTTGTGATTTCGCTTCCAGTACGGGGCGAGGGCCTGCTGAAAGGGATGCATCAAAGGCATGCGACACACAGTCATGAATTGACATCACGCTTGTTGGCAGCCGGTTAAGTCCACTGGTGAGGTAGTGTTCGGCCTTGAGGGAATTTGTGAGTAAATGGTTGTAATGTGCACGGTTGTATGGTGTGACTTCAGGGCACGTGTCTTGCAAAAGTACAGCGCCCGCACTTTCCAGAAGGTCAATGCTACCATCGGCCAAAGCCAGTTCGTAATTTTCACCGCTGGTGAAGACCCACAGTCGTTGATCAGGGATTTTGGCACCCATCTCCGCATGCGAGCGAACGGCAGCGGCCGTGATTCGAATTTCCTCTAAACTTGCTTGTGGGCAACCAATGACAACCAAATCCACTTGCCCAGTGGGTGCAAGGTCGGCATAACGAGCGTCGAGTTCGGCTTGAGTAAACACCAGTTCTCCCTGCCAGCCAGCGTCTGGAGCCATCCAATTGCCTTGCTCGTCTTTCAGAAGCGGAGGTTCTGCTGACAGTCCTTCTGCCCACAACATTGGAGTTCCGTAATTCGCTGCTGCTGCAGTAAGTGCCTTTTTCCGAGCAAAACTGGCTCGTGTTGGAAGGCCTTGGATAAAGGGCATAGGACCCCAAGGCAATTCCCAGTCTGGTCGGACTTGCTTTCCAATCCAATCTCCGAGAATCGACCAATCGGAAAGCGTTTCAAGTTCGCAATCGATTCGAACAAGGATATTTGGAACTCGATTCTCTTGCAAGTGAAGTCCCCAAAACGGAGCATATCCTGTGAGTGCAGTCGCCAAAGCCGAAAGGCCGGATTCACGGTTTGTGATGAGCGATGTCCACGTGTTTGAGAAACATACTGCATTGGACTCTGCCCATGAAGCAATGCCGCTCTCATCGTCAACTCCACGGTCGTATGGTGTGCACGAAAGCGTTGCTTGAATGCCGAGTTCCGAATAAGCCTGAACAATCTCGAATTGTTGTTCAAGGAAATCTGGCCAATCAATGTCCATTTCCTTCATCTTCTCTTTGTCGCAACCTGCTGAATTGAGCGTAGTCGGAATTGTGACTTTACCGTCGCCTGAACTTGAAAGGTCCGATAAGAAACGACGAAGACCATGGCCACCGGTGATGACTGAAACGCCCGAAACGTGAGCGTGGTCGACTTCAACAAAGCCACTGGCTCCAGCCGTACCTGCAAGGTCAACAACCAATCGAGCCGCTTTCTGACGGGTTGGACCTTCGTCACCTGCCAACTGAGATGCGAGACGTTGTGGGAGTTCCATACCTCTGTGCAGTGCAAGGACGCTCATGAACTCACCCCTTACTTCTCGTCACCCATTCAAGGCAAAATATGGGAAATATGCCAATGACCGAAGGTTTTGATACCTTTGACGAGATTTGCTGTAAACATGTCATCCCCCCCAACGATGAATATCGACGCCGCTATTGCAGGAGAACCTGCACCGAATACAACACCTCAACATCTGCAACCATCACCTGCCTCCCACAAGGCAAAAAACTCCCCTGTACAACAAACTCAGTCACGGCGAAAAACAGCCCTTACTGTCGTTCAAACGTTGATGTTGATTCTTGCCCTTTCACTGTCGACCTATTCGTACGCTTCTTTGGATGCAATGGATATCGAGGCTGGAAGCGATGGCAACAACGCAAGCGAGATGCTCGTACGTACCGAAGGACGAAGTGCAGATTCAATTTGTACCGAAGGTGGTGCTGAAATATTTCTCGGAAACGATCTCAACGAAAACGGTTACCTTGACGACGAAGAAGTGACCTCCTCGACGAAAGTCTGCCACGGCAAAGAAGGGCTTTCCGGCCCTCAAGGCGCACCTGGCACCTCAGGAGGTTCAACCACCGGTTTGATTGAAACTGAAGTTCTCGACTTCGGAACCGTCTATTGTTCTCAAAGTGGCATCATGATTCACAGCGGCACAGATGTCAATTCAAACGGCATATTGGACCAAAGCGAGCGAACAACAAGCGTACCCGTTTGCGACGGTTTAGTTGGAAGCAACGGCAACGACGGCTCGATTGGTACGAACGGTGCGGACGGAGCAATGGGTGCACCAGCACTGGTTGAACAACATCGACCGCCTGAATCCGTGTGTTCATCTGGAATCATTCTCAACTTTGGAATCGATGATGGAAGGCTTGATGGAATCGAATTCGACGGCATTCTCCACGATGATGAAATTCGAACTTCGCTCAAAATATGCAGCACTCCGCTGGAATACGGACCAATTTCCGATTTCGCAAATGGTGCTGCGAACGGAGTCACAACAAACTGCGACGCCATAGCATGGATGAAGCAACAGCAAAAAGTGCTGATGGCTGGCGTGAACGGAATTGACGGTTGTGAATTATGGCTGAGCAGCGGC
>JAQXFL010000099.1 GCA_029250345.1 Candidatus Poseidoniaceae archaeon | reverse complement strand
CCATGACCTGGTCTTGTTCACCGATGATGACACCGTCCCACCTCTCGACTGGGTCGAGAAACTTGTTCGCTGGTTCGACAACCCCGAAGTTGGTGCTGTCGGCGGACCAAACTTCGCCCCTGACGATGACCCATTTGGTGCTAAGTGCGCTGATGTAGCGTTCTGTACCAAGTTCATGACAGCCGGCACTCGATACGGCGCTCAGCCCAAAGGCGAACTTGTCCCCATCACCCACAATCCCGGCGTCAACTGTGCCCACCGTATGGCGAACCTACGAGAAGTGGATTTCTTCGAACCGGGGTGTATTGGTGCTGAAGATGTGGTATTGGATGCCAAAATCCAACGAGCTGGGCACAAGTTGTTCATCGACCCATCCAACGTCATGCCCCACCGTCGCCGACGTCCGTTCAAACCGTACATGAAACAGATGCGAAACTACGGATACACCCGAATGGTAGCAAACAAACGCTGGCCAGAAATCTCTGCATGGTCGCATACCGCCATTGGTTTCTTCCCCGTCATCGTGGTGACGGCGCTCCTTGCTATGCTCTACGGCGGCCTTACCGGCGGAGCAGATGCAGACCTCTGGTTCTCACTCTCCGGAGAATGGGATTTCTCACGGGTTGCGTTCCACATACCGCTTGGCCTTGTGTTCACTTACATTGGAATCAGCTGGCTTGGTGCAGCCATAGGAACTTCACCACATCGCTCAATTGGAACGGTATTCTTGGCACCGCTGTTTGTCTTCCTCGCTCAATGGGCGTACGGGCAAGGCGTCATCAAAGCATGGAGAGAAATTCGACGCACAGGCGGAAGAGCCGGCGAAGGCGCTCAGATTGACGACCGAATCCGAACGGCTTGAGAAGCACAGGCGAGAAATACACGCCTCGTTCGAACGATGAGGGTAAAGCATTAGTCATGGTGAAGGGCAAGGTCGTTCATGGCGAGTCGGTTTCAACAACGGTTTGCTGAACTTGACAAGCCAGATGATGCTACGGATGAAGATGAAATCTGGTCGCTCATTCGCTTCAGCCTCGTCACCTTGCGAGTGCTTCTGTTTGTCGCCATCATCGTCATCTCAGAAATCATGGAGAGTTACTTCATCTACAATTTATCGATGGCAATATGGTCGCTGGTGATTGGCATCCCTTTGTTCGTATTGATCTCGATGGGAATCATTCTCGGCGACCGTTTCATGCAACATGAACAGACGGCATCCGCCGCATCAGCAGTCCTACGACCGATTCAAGAACGCTTGTGATTCACTCATCAGCATCCGAAAGTCCAGCCATGTCACCCGTTTGAATGGTCCACTGACTGGCATAAACGCCGTCTGCTTCAACCAATTCGTCGTGCAAGCCACGCTCGACCACTGCGCCATCAACCATGGCAAGTATCTCGTTGGCGTTTCGAATTGTGCTCAAGCGGTGAGCAACGGCAATGGTAGCCCGATCGCTGCCGCTGGCGAGGAGATTTTCTTGTATTCTGCGTTCAGTCTCCGCATCAAGAGCGCTGGATGCTTCGTCTAAAATCAACAAACTTGGTTGCTTGAGAAGTGCACGGGCCAACGATACACGAGCGCGCTGACCGCCGCTGAGTTTAGCACCACGGTCACCGACCATTGTGTCCAAACCGTCTTCCAGCTCTTGGATGAAGTCCCACGCACCTGCAAGTTTCAAGGCGGTGCTCAATTCCTCATCTGTGGATTCTTGGTTGTATCTCACGTTATCGCTTACTGTGCCGTAGAACAAGAACGGCTCCTGACTGACAAATCCAATTTTATCACGAACGGAATGCAGTGTGAAATTGTTGAGCGATTGTCCATTGATGAGGACATCGCCGCTGTCAGGCACATAGTATCGCATCAAGAGTTTGAGAATGGTCGTCTTACCAGCGCCTGTGTGACCCATGACCCCAAGGAAATCCCCGCCTTCCGCCTTGAACGAAATGCCGCTCAACACTGTGATGGAGGTTCCGGGGTAAGTGAAATGAACATCACGGAATTCAACCGATGTAATCGGTGTATTCAATTCGATTGCATCCGGTTGGTCGAAGATTGTAGGTTCAAGGTCGATGGTAGCAAAGACTCGCTTTGCTGCTGCTTCACCGCGTTGAAGTTGATTGATGAGGATACCAAAAATAAACATCGGCATGGTCATTCGAGTGCTGATCAACAGGAATGTGACCAGTTCACCGGTTGAGATTTCACCCTCACCAGCTAACCACCCACCTGCAGTGACGAGGAGACCGAATGCGATTCCTGCAATGACGTAAATCATCGGCAAAAACCGGTTTCTGTCTCGGCTTGCACCCATGGCTTGGTCACGATAGTTACCGGATTCACGTGCTACTCGCTCCGATTCCCAAGTCTGAGCGTTGTAGGCTTGGACAACTGAAATTCCCGAAATTAAGTTCTCAAGAACTGCATTAATATCTCCTGTTGACTCTCGTTGTTTGCGGTATTTGCGCTGAACTCTGGTCGAAAACCAATAGACGCATGGAATGATGAACAGAATCGGTCCAAACAAGATTCCAGCCAATTTCAGTGACATCGATGCGAGAATCACAAAAGCGGTAAGGAACGTGAAAACGATTCGTATAATTGATGTCGAAGAATCTGATACGACGTCTTCTAACTGGTTGACGTCACTGGAAAGTACCGACATCAGTTGCCCGGTTTGACGCATGTCGTAATACGAAGCCTCCATTGCAATGAGGGAGCGAGTGGCATCCATTCGCAAATCGTGCTGGATGTTGTAGCCGAGCGTTTGCCAAGAGTATTCAGAGACACCTTGGAAGAAAGCGAGCATAACGAAGCCCATGAAAATCATGACACCGTAACCAACTGCAGGTTCTGAGTGAATGGCATTGACGGCGTTTTGGACAAGCATAGGCCCGACCATGACATCGGAAGTGAAGTAATCCACAGCCCATCCGATGGCGACGAACGGTACGAGGTCAACAACACGGGCACAGGCGTTGCCTACGAACCCCGCTAAGAGGCGGCGAGGATAGCGGAATGCGTAGGGGACAACTCTCCATACTTGCCTGCCGAGTACTTGCACGCTTTCATTCAATTCTTCAGGTTCGAGTGATTCGACCTTCGGACCACGGTTTGAGCGTCGCGACATAATCCAATCGCAGGATGCGATGCTCTTGAACCCTCGGTATGGATGGCGATACCGTTGATTGAGTGATTCCCCGAGAAACAAATCATTCATGAGGGAGCCGCGACTGTGTCGTGACATGACGACCAAGCGAAGTATACGTGCAATTACTTTTTCCGCACTCATGCTCATTCAGGTATTGGCTCCAATCACCTATGCAACGCCATCATTAACGCCGACTGCGGTGGTTGACACCGATGTGGATTTGGCTTTGTTGAGCGGCATTGGACTTGCACCGAGCGCTGATGCAGCTCATGGATGGTTCGACTCGGCAGATGGCGTTGGAGAAATCGGCCTTTTGTACCGCGATGCGAGTGTTGTTGCAGTTGACGATTGGTCCTCATGGACCGGACAAAGTTCTGCTCTGAATGGATGGTATGTGCTCACACACGCAACTCCAATTCCAACCGAGTGGTTCTACGAACTGGAAGATGCAGGAATTGACTGTTTCACCTTCATGCCTCCAAACGGATTCCAATGTGAACTGAAAGGGCACTCAACCGCAGACTTGGAAAAACTCGATGTCGAAGGATTGGTTCAAATCGACGCCGTCGACAAACTGAGAGAGGATTTAGTACGTGGTGTACTCGGAGAGCAAAAGCAATTCTTCAATCCATATTCCGTCGAAGGCAAGGCCATCGTCAATATTGTTCTGTCCGGGACTTCGTTGCCCGAGGGACTTGAAAACCGTAACGACCTCGTACTCGACTCGCACTCTGGACGTTTCGCAACACTCGTCGCTGAAACATCAGGACTCCAATGGCTGGCCTCAAACGGTGCTGTTGAATGGATTGAAACAAACCCACACTTCACCCTCAACAACGATGTGGCTGCGCAAATCATTCATGCTGATGATCTCCAAAATTTGACCTTCATGTCTGCGCGTGACCCTGGATGGGGCAGTCTTAACGGAAGTGGAATTATTGTCACAGTCGCCGACACTGGGCTTGATAACGGCGTTAACAATTCGAATATGCACCCAGATTTCAAAGACCACATCAAAGGTATTCTCTCCTTCCCAATACCACCCACACAGTGTGCATGGACTGGACCAACCAACCCCGGATCATGCGACGACGGTGCAAACGATGACCACGGTCACGGCACACACGTTGCGGGGTCCGTACTCGGCGATGGAACCCTTTGGCCGGACGTCCAAGGCATGGCACCAGAGGCACAATTGTTGGTTCATGCAATTGAACACGGCGGCAGCTTAGCAGGACTTCCAAACGACCTTGGAGACATGTTTGACCTTGCTGTTGACAACGGCAGCCGTGTACACACGAACTCTTGGGGATCAAGCGTTGCAGGTTACTACACGACAAGTTCGATGCAATCCGACATCAACGCACTGAAAAACGATGAACTCGTCATCATGTTCGCTGCAGCTAACGAAGGAGTCGATGCTGATGGCGACGGTAAAATCGATGAAGACAGCATGGGTTCACCAGCGACTGCAAAGAACGTCATCTCTATTGGAGCCAGTGAAAATCTAAGAACGAACGCTACTGGTTCATGGCCTGCGTGGGCATCGAACAACATCTCAGGAATGGCCACCTTCTCATCTCGTGGGCCAACAGACGACGGCCGATTGAAACCCGATTTCTCAGCACCTGGTACCAATATACTCTCCACCCGCTCTCGCGACCCGGGAGCAGGTGGCAGCGGAGATTACACTTTCATGAGCGGAACGAGCATGGCGACACCTGTCTCCGCCGGTGCTACCGCACTCTTGCTTCAGCATCTCATTGAAAATCAAAACGTGCCCAACCCATCGTCTGCATTGGTAAAAGGAATCTTTGCTGCGACTTCGGTCGACATGATGGGCCAGTACAATGATGTCACCAACGGTGCAGGTCAAACTGCGCCAAATAACCACGAAGGCTGGGGACGAATCAACCTCTCGAGCGCAATTTCGGCATCGTTCGTGGACCGTGAATCGTTGAGTACCGGTGACGAGCGAGGTTGGAGCGTCAATGTACCGGCAGCAGCACCCACCATGCAAGTCATGCTCTCATACAATGACGAAACGAGCAGCCCGGTCGTATCTGCAAACCTCGTCAACGATGTGGATTTGGCAGTCAAAGACCCGAGTGGCTCTTGGACAAACCTCTCAGACAGCATCAACAATTTGAAAGGTCTAACTTTCTCTTCGCCTGCTCAGGGTATTTGGGAAATCCATATCCTCGGAACTTCAGTTCCGTCAGGACCGCAGTTCTTCTCAGTAGCCGTTAATTCAGGCTATGCAATGGTTAACCTTACTCAAGACGCAGATTTAGACGGTACCGTTGATGAGGATGACGATTGTGCATTCACCTTCGGGATATCCTCCATTGACCGTCAAGGATGCCCGGATACCGATGGTGATGGCTATTCCGACCCCAGCTTCAACTGGTCAATTGCCAACGGCGCTGATGTCTTCATCAATGAGCCAACGCAGTGGGCTGACCAAGACGGAGATGGATACGGCGACAACCTTGGCGGAACGAACCCTGACTCTTGCTTGACCGTATCCGGGACATCGAGCGGTGACCGTTTCGGTTGTCCAGATTCGGATTCAGACTCCTATTCCGACGCCGAGACGAACCTCGGCGGTTGGACGGTGTTCCAAGGAGCAGATGCATGCAAGACCGTGTTTGGTACATCGACTGGTGACAGAAACGGATGTCCTGATGAAGATGGAGACACTTACAGCGACCCAGACCCAAGCGGGACAAACGGTTCGGCATGGTTGGTCTCCAACGGTGCAGATGCCTTCCTAGGTGACATCACCCAGTGGGCTGACTCCGATGGAGACGGGTACGGAGATAATCCTCCACCTGCCATAAACGGCGATGAATGCCCGACCGTACTCGGCACCTCGACGGCTGACCGAACGGGATGTCTTGACACCGATGGTGACGGTTACTCCGACGCCGACAGCACTGCATTGGCTCATCCTGCTGGAACGGCGGATGCGTTCCCGAACGACGTCACCCAGTGGCTTGACTCAGACGGAGACGGATACGGTGACAACCAATCCGGAACAAACCCAGATGCATGTGTCAACGATGGGCTGCCACTTGGAACTCCTCGTTCAACCATCGACCGAGTTGGCTGTCCCGACAGCGATGGTGATGGCTACTCTGACTACGATGCTGGATGGCTTGCACATCCGGCAGGTAGCGCTGATGCATTCCCTCTGATCCCTACGCAGTGGAACGATACGGATTCTGACGGATTTGGTGACGAACCACTCGGATTCAATCCGGATTCTTGTGTTACAACGTACGGCAATTCGACAACCGACCGATTTGGTTGCCCTGATACGGATGGAGACTCATTCTCCGATGCCGACCCATCCGGCAACAACGGCTCAGTATGGACAACCGCAAACGGTGCAGATGTTTGGCCCAATGAGCCAACACAATGGGTCGATTCAGATTCTGACGGTTACGGTGACAATCCGATTGGAGTCTTCCCTGACAGTTGCCCAAGCAATGCTGGAAGTTCGTCCTCAGACCGATACGGTTGCCTCGATTCGGACGGTGACACCTACTCAGATCCAGACATTGGGCATACCACCGCTCAAGGTGCAGATACTCACCCAAGCGACCCGCTGCGCTGGTCCGATGAAGACGGAGACGGAATTGACAACCAAGTCGACGATGACTGTCCACAATTCTGGGGCAACTCGTCCATTGACCGAACTGGATGCCCCGATACCGACGGTGACGGAATTTCCGACCCTGAACCTGACTGGACACCTGCCGATAACGGCTCTGATGCTTTCAAGACAGACCCTACTCAATCCTCTGACGCTGACGGTGACGGATTCGGCGATAATGCTTCAGGAAACCTCGCTGATGACTGTCCAAATGAACACGGCGACTCGTGGCAGAATAACGTCCTCGGATGCCTGGATGATGACCAAGACGGATGGGCGAACATCATCGATTCACACGTGAACGATCCATCGCAATGGTCCGACATTGATGGTGATGGATTCGGCGATAACCTCGCTGGAACGACACCGGATACCTGCCCAAGTGTGGCTGGAAACTCCACCATGGGCAACAGATTAGGCTGCCTTGACACCGATGGTGACGGGTGGGATGATGTCAGCGACCAACTTCCGCTCCTCGCATTCCAATGGCTCGACCAAGACGGTGACGGATACGGCGACAACGCAACTGGACCTCAGCCGGATGCATGTCCTGGAGTCCCTGGAAACTCAACGATTGACCGATACGGTTGCATCGATACGGACGGCGATGGAATGTCCAATGAAAGCGATGCATTCCCGAACGACCCGACTCGAACTCAAGATACGGACGGAGATGGTTTTGACGACCTCGAAGATGACTGTAGAGAACTCCCTGGCAACTCGACCATCGACCGAACGGCGTGCCCAGACAGCGATGGTGATGGGTACTCTGACCCAACTCTGCCAGTAGGCGAAAACCTTGGATGGAACGCCTCAAACGGAGCTGACGCACTGCCGTTTGAACCAACGCAATGGGAAGACCAAGACGGTGATGGGTACGGCGACAACGCAAGCGGATTCCAACCGGATTCGTGTCCAACTGTTGAAGGATATTCCAACGTTGACATCTTCGGTTGCTACGATGAAGACAACGACGGTTCTTCAGAGGACGGAGACGCCTTCCCAGACGACCCAACACAATGGCTCGATACTGACGGAGACGGTTACGGTGACAATCCAAACGGAAGTCAGCCAGACAACTGTACCAGCGTGTTTGGTACATCCACCCTGGATGTATTTGGTTGCCTTGACAGCGACGGCGATGGTGCCAGCAATACAAACGACCTGTGGCTTAACGATTCATCCCAATGGTTCGACAGCGATGGCGACACTTGGGGAGATAACCCACTTGGAACGGACGGTGATATCTGTCCTGAAGAGTTCGGAACAGCATCGCTCGGAAATTCGAGAGGATGTGTTGACACTGACGGTGACAAGTACGCAGACATCAACGATGATTTCCCAAGCGAACCAAGCCAATGGCTCGACTCAGACGGTGATGGCTGGGGAGAAAACATGACCACTGGCGCTATCAAACCAGACCACTGGCCAAACGACCCGACCCGTAACGCCGCTGAAGGTTCGATTACATGCACTCCAGAGTCGATTGAGGTAGACCTTGCTGCAGAAGATTATTTCTCATTCAGTTGCAGCATCGTGAGTGTTCTGCCGGACGTCACAATTCGGGCAGAATGGCAACCAATGTCTTCGATTATCAGTGCCACTCAAGTTCAAGTTCTAATCTTCACTGAAACGACCGGTGATACGCAAGTCGCTGTCTTCAACGGTGAAGGGCGCAGCGCTGGCAACTACCAACTGTTCGTCAGCATTCAAGAACCGGGTGCTGAAGCAGCAATGGACTCTGATACGATTACTTTGAAGGTGTTTGATTCACGTATTGTCGATGAAGATTCACTCATCACCGATGACTCGAGCGCCTTCAACAACGTCATGGAGATGCCTATCGTCCAGGCCTTGATTGGAGCATTGGTACTGTTCTTCCTCATGGGCATGCTGATGATTCGTGGAAAGGCATCCGAGACAAAGATGGCTGAACAGCGTGCAGAGCGAGCTCGAGAAGTATTGACTGCACGTTACAACCGCATCAACGGAGTATCCGAAGTCAACCTTGGCCTCGACATGAACGGACGAATACCCCCTCCTCCTCCACCTCGTACTTGATTGGTGATTGAACAACCGATTCACTCAAAGAGGAGAGGCTTCTCGGCAGGAACATCACATCGTGCGGATATGGTGTAGTGGTAACATAGGAGGTTTCCAACCTCTTGTCGCGGGTTCGACTCCCGCTATCCGCACCTCATACCATGTGCAGTCAGAGCGAATGCCTGAACCAAACCCTCATGATACCGCCTCAGTTGGAACGACTGTGTGGACTGAGGAACGCCGAGATTGGGAAACTGCTGATTTCACATCTCTGAAGGATGGCAGTGCTTTTCCAAAGGAATTCATGTGGGGTGTAGCAACCGCTTCTCACCAAATTGAGGGCGGGAACATCAACAATTGGTCTGCATTTGAACCCCGTTCCAAAAGTCAACAATTGAGCGGAGAAGCTTGCGATCATTGGAATCGAAGAACCGAAGATGTAGGCCTCATCAAGGACCTCGGCGTATCGCATTATCGATTCTCAATCGAATGGTCACGTGTTGAACCGCAGCAGGGGAAATGGAATCAAGATGCATTGCAATGGTATTCCGATTTGGTCGATGATTTACTGGTCCAAGGCATACAGCCTATGGCAACCCTGCATCACTTTACTCAACCGTTGTGGTGGGACGAAATGGGTGGATTTGAGCGTGAAGAGAACATCACACATTGGGTTCAATTCAGTACCAAAATGTTTGAACTGCTCAGTGACAGAGTCGAATGGTGGTGCACCATCAACGAGCCAGCTGTCTACGCCTCGATGGGGTATGTGCTCGGAGAGTTTCCTCCTGGCGTTCGTTCTTTCAAGAAAACACGACTCGTTTCAATGAATCTCATGCGTGCACATGCCCGCTGCTATCGAACTCTCAAAGCCATGGAAAACGGCAATCGATGCCAGATTGGCCTGGTGAAAAACATCAATTTGTTCGACCCGTATCGCCGATGGAATCCGTTGCACTGGATGCAGACAAAACTGCTCGATGGCATGTTCAATCGATGTTGGTTGAAGGGCCTTGCTACCGGCCGATTCAAGCCTCCATCCGGTTTATTCTCCAAACGAATTGATGGACTCAAAGGCAGCAGTGATTTCATCGGTGTCAACTATTACACGCACCTCTTGACGACTCCGTTCATGCCTACGAAAGTCGAAATCGACCCGTTGATTCGACCGTGGGAGCAACGAACTGATTTCCGATATCCGATGTATGCAGTGGGACTGCGCCGTGCCTTCGACATGGTTCGAAACCTCAACCTCCCCATTATCGTCACCGAAAACGGTGTTGCTGACGATGACGATGACATGCGTCCAGAACACATTCGAAGGCATTTACAAATTACCGCTGAAGCCATTGCGGATGGATTGGATGTTCGCGGATTCTACCATTGGAGTTTGATGGACAATTTCGAGTGGGCGGAAGGATACGACCAGCGATTTGGACTCTATCATGTCGATTTTGAGACAAAGGAAAGAACGCTCAAAGACAGTGGAAAGGAGTATGCTGCAATCGTTAAAGCACATTCAATGCCACAACTTGTCGTAATGGCTGGAGGCTTGGGGACTCGTTTGGGAAGTATGACTGAGAACGTTCCAAAATCGTTGATCGAAGTGAATGGAAAACCAATTCTTAGCCATATCCTCGACTGGGCCAAGCGCCAAGGTTGCATGCATGCACTGGTTCTAACCGGCCACCATGGAGAGCAATTTGACGGGATGACGCACCCAGGGATGGGCCTCACGTTCCATCGAGAAGATGAACCACTCGGGACTGGCGGAGCACTTTGGAATGCACGGGAACTGCTTGAAGAGCGTTTCATCCTCGTTTGGGGTGACGATTTACATCCAATCGACTATCAACCGTTGATGTTGCAACACAGTTCACAAAATGCCCCGCTCACCATGACCGTGACTGAAACTCACAGTTCATCGAATCTCGAACACGATGGAAACGTGCTGTTGGCGTACGACAAACGAACCAAGGATACATCCAAACTGAACGGGTACGAGGCAGGAACGAGTGTTATCGAAAAGTCAACCCTTCTCAAACATGGCAAAGACGGCAAGTGGAGTTGGGAAGAAACGGCTTATCCGGCTCTCGCAGGACAAGCCGCAGTTCATGTTGACAACACCAAGTTCTGGGATATGGGGACGCCGGAAGGGCTTGCTTCACTCGAAAAATTCCTCAACGAAACCACCCTGTGATGGGCGGTAAAGGCGTTGCTCAGGTAGGACATCGTCCGATGCGACCAGCACGAGAATCATTCCCCCAAATCCGCCACCCATCATCCGAGCACCGTAGACACCGTCGGTTTGCTGCAGCGCAGTAACTTGGGCATCCATTTGAGGTAGGCTCACACCCCTTCGTTTCAATGAGGCATGAGAGAGGTTGAGCAGTTCGCCAAGTTCTTCAGCTGTTGCACCTATCGCAAGCTCAACACGTTGGTTTTCAGAGGCGACATGGGCTGCGACTACAGAATCGTCCATTGGAGTTCGATACGAAGAATCACTGAGTGTTCGGTGAATCCCAGAATCAACCAACTTGAACATCCATTCGGAGGGTACTGCGTAGGATTCCACCGTGTTGTTGGAAAAATCGATGATGGAGGCATGGCCTTCCTTAGCGAACATCATCGCCATCTGGTCGAGCAGGCCACACGGTGTTTTGAGAACTTCATGTTCGATCCGTTGGGCTTCAAGACAAGCAGCAAACGGCTTCATCGGACCGTTGACGCACAAGACAACCGCCAAACAGAGTGCCGCAGATGAAGACATCCCAACCCCAATTGGAATGTCA
>JAQXFL010000095.1 GCA_029250345.1 Candidatus Poseidoniaceae archaeon | reverse complement strand
CCGTTGCAGAAAGACCAATTCGTTGTACAGGGCGACCAGAGAGCGCTTCCATTCGCTCTAAGCCAACGGAGAGTTGCCAGCCTCTTTCACTTGCCGCCAAGTCGTGAACTTCATCGATGATTACCGCCTGAACTCGCTTCAATAATTCACGTAGATTTTTTCCAGTAAACATCAATTGAAACGTTTCAGGAGTCGTAACAAGCAAGTCTGGTGGGTTACGCACCTGCCGGCTTCGTTCACTTTGTTTGGTATCTCCGTGCCGTAATCCAACTTTGAGACCGACTGCTTCAGTAATTTCGTTCAGCCGTCGGTCAACGTCACGATTGAGTGCCCGAAGCGGTGTGATGTAGAGTATTGAGAGGGGCTTCCATCCTTCGACGAGGCATCGGTTCAGCATCGGTAGCACGGCGGACATCGTCTTTCCTGAGCCGGTTGGGGCAACGATGATTCGGTCACCTCCATCGCACAATTCCGGTAAAGTAGCCACTTGAACGGGGGTTGGTTTCCACCCCTTTGAATCGAGTGCTGCGGATAAGCGAGGGTCGAGATTGGAAAATACATTAGACATACTCTCCCCACCCCTACGGAGGATGGGTTTGGTCGACCTCTTTTGAGGATTTGTAATTATGACAAGCTGAATACGGCGCAATCAGTAGTCGTCGTCATCTTCGTCGTCGTCATCCTCGAAATCGTCTTCGAATTCTTCTTCTTCCCAGTCTTCGTCATCATCTGAGAAGGCTCCTTCGCCATGATCGATGGTTGTTCGTGCTGCAACGGTTGCTACGGCAAACAAGACGATGATCGAAGTAACGATGAAAATCCATGCAAGAGGGCTTTCTCGAGGCGAGTCGAACCAACCGAAGTATTCGCCATAAGCGATATCGATGGAGTGTTCTGCACTGTTGTCATCATCGTTGACTTCGACGATGAGGTTGTCATAGTCAACAACGACACGGATTCTGTCAACATCTTCCGCAGACCACGTTGTACTGATATCAACAACTTCACCACCGTCAATTCCGGCGACTCCAACCGTTTCGAAAGGAGTTTCATCGTCTCCTGCATAGAAGGCGACCTTGAACATCGAAGGTGTCGAGCCGCCAACGTTGGTGACTTGAGCATCGATGGTTATTTTTGAACCAGGCGCAATGTGGTCATCGGACAGTGAAATGGACTTCACTCGCAATTCTGGGCCTACAGCACCCAAACGAATCCATTGCCGTTCGAAGTCTGTATCGTCCACGGCAAGTTCAGGAATTGGACTTGCTTCTGAGTTGGAAACAACTGGGAACTGGTTACCAGCAACATCGTAGCCTGAGACATAGAATCCAACGAAGTCCCCAGCTTGTGGTGTGATTCTTCCGCTGTCGGTAAGGTCAACATAACCGGTCCAGTTAACGAATTGACCGTCTTGTTGCATTCCGAGCAATGTCGAGCCGGCACCGATTGTTACGGTACGAGTCGCATCGCGCATGACCCAATGGACCATCTGACTTGAACCGGTCAAATCAGCATCTTCGGTACCGTGGAATTCAACTGCCACATTGCTCAAGTCGTTGTTAGCAGAGATGTCGATAACGTTGAGCGGTGAGATTCGACGTACAACCCGTGGGGCAGCATCGTCAACAACGACACGCAGTGTTGTCGAAACCAAGGTCCCAGTCATGTCTTCTCCACGTCCAGGGATGTTCGTAATTGAAATCAAGCATGTACGGGTTGGTGAGGATTGTAACGTTGATGCCGATGAGAGTGGTACTTCCACAGCAAATTCGCCGGTCGATGAAATCGAACCGTCGCTCCACATCTTTTCGCCGTCGAAGACTTCTACAAGGATTCCAACATCCCGTGGCGCAGCAACAGTGCTTCCTTCGTAGACGACTCTTCCCGTGAAGGCGAGCCTGTCGTCCTTGCGAACTCTGCTTCCATCCGCTACAATGCCTGTGCGTGGCTCGGAGATATCCTCAACCAAGTATTCGGTTGGTGACAGCATGAGATCGTTTTCGACTCTGAAGGTGTGTTCAAGGAGAAGTATTTGTGAATCATCGCTCGACCCTCGCTCTTTGTATCGGAGTACGACATCGCCCATTTCTTCATCTGGCCAGTCCCAACTGATCACGAAATCAAAGGTAAGTTGAATCCATGGAAGACCTGATTCGTTGATTGTTTCGACCATCTTACTGGTTGTCAGCAATGTGATGAAGTTACTTTCAGACCAGAATGTGTTGTTGATTCCGGAATAGGAGATTTGTTGAGCGTCTCGAATTGGGTTCGGCCCTTCAAAGTCAAACACCAATGAGATGTGCTCAAAGTCAATTGCGGTGTTTGCATCAATGAATCCAAGTTCGATTCTTTGATCCATTCCAGCGAATACAGGTGCATCATCAACGTGCCCGATCCATTCTAAGCCGGTGAAAATTGCAGTTGAGTCCTTGCGTGTACGGAAGGTGGCATCATCATAGAGGAAACCTGGCCCGGAGTTGAACGACAGCAGCTCCTCATCGCTGTTCATTGCCGTGTAATGCAGTGGATTACCTGCTTGGTCTCCACCCGTCCAATAATACGAGACACGACCCATGTTCGAGTTCCGAGAGTGGTCGATGGTGGTGATGAACCACTTGCTCTTGGCGACCGTGGAATTGTAAACATTCTTGCTGACGTATTCCTGTGGGTCTGCTTCACCGTTTCTGTTCAAATCATGGTTTGCCTCAACCCAGTACATGAGTTCAAGAGCCATAGGATGGCCGATGTCGTCGTTCACCAAAATCTTGACTTCTTGGACATTGCTTGCGGCTTCATATGCATCATCAAGCGGCAAGAATGCTTGCCGTAGAGGAGGGGTTGCATCGACTTTGTAGGTTCGCTGCCAGTCCAAGTTTGAAGCCATAACATGTGTTGGTTCTTTCTCGTTATAGGTTTGAACTTCATAGGTGAGCCCATCGGGAACATCAATCTCTGGAAGGTCGACTGAAATGAAGAAACTGCCGTTGTTGTTAGTGGTGTCGCGAGCAGTGCTTTCGACCCACCCGTTTCTAGATACTCGAACATCAAAGGCGTTGTCTTTCGGTGCATCTTCGGTGTTTTGGAACCACATTGCGCCTTGGAAGTGGAGTGTTTCTCCTGCAGCAACCCATGAGTTGTCTGGGACATCATCCATGACCAGTGCGCCGTCGTTGTCTCGAACCTTCATCCATCCAAGGCCAAACGATCTGTTGACTTCCAAGCCGGTTGAACTGATGAGATCCAATGGAGAATAACCAGCCGAGCCAGAATTATCCAAACAACCGGCCTTGAATCGAACATTGCTTTGGTCTGGGAACTCTGATGTCACGTGGAATATCCAATGAACCTCAAGTATCCCATTGGCTTGAGAGGACCATGAACTGGCGTCCAATTCGATGTAGTCTTCTGGGTCATTTGGACTCGGGAACACATCTCCATCTTGCCAGTACATCGTAGGATTCTTTGCTAAGGAATTGGTCATCAGCGTCAAACTTGCTTCGGTCATCGCCGTTGCATCTTCACCAACGATGTGCCGTGTTACCACTTCGTAGGGTTGCAAACGCTCGTGAAGTATTTCACCGTCTGGAATGTTCACTTCAAGATTAACAGTGTTCATCGTGTAAGTGACTGAGAACGATACCAGGGATAAAATCCCAGATGATTTTGAACGTATTCCAATAGAAATGTTACTGAGGCCGGAGCCTGTATCGGGGATTGCATCGTTAAATGTCTTCAAGATCGTGTTCGAACTCGTGCTCGTTGTCACAGTGAATGCGCCGAGCAATGCGCCTGCGGATGCTGCTCTGGACCATACCGTGTTTCCGTTGATTTCTATTCCCGGTTCACTTGGAGCATTGGAGTGTTTTGCAATCGAAATGTTGGTGATTGTTGGGGTTATTGCTCCGCTTGATGGTGCAGTGAGTTCCACTCTCAAACACATGTAATATCCAGTTCCAGTCATGGTTTTGGTTTGGTTCGGTTGTGTGAATTGAGACACACCTGCGCTACCGGTTGTGCATGTGCTTGATGAGGTGTATCCGAAGTTGACACGGATAGAAGTTCCACTCGGTCGAGATTCATCCCAATCAATGGTTGCAGCGACGACGTTCTTCGTTCCAGATCCGACGTATTGGTAGGTGTACATGTATGACGAGGTGACGTACGAAGCGGTGTACTCGATACCTATGCCATCGAAAATCGGGGCTTTGGTTGTTGTTCCATTGAGGGTTGCACGCCAAACAAATTGCGTAGCAGTTTGAGGGAATACAACATTTTGACCCACGGAAACGTGCCTCCACGTAGTTCCACCGTCATTAGAGAGGTCGACGCTAATACTGGTGCCAGCCGGTGTGTATCCAATGATGCTGCTGATGTGGAGTGTATCGATCGCTTTA
>JAQXFL010000086.1 GCA_029250345.1 Candidatus Poseidoniaceae archaeon | reverse complement strand
TCAGTCCCCCAGTACACTCGCTACCGACGCGTTCGTCTGGTAACTCTACGCCAATCGGCATTGGACTGAGTTGATTGTATCAAATCATTTTGACAACGCACTTGCCTTTGGCTCGTCCAGAGAACGAACGCGTGAAAGCACCGCTCCAGCCTGCTTGTTCATCTTCAGAATGGAAATCCCATGTGCCATCGAGAACCGGCTTGATGGTACCTTTGGCGAGGTGATTTGCAAGTTCAGTGAGGTCTTCAGAACTTGGGGAGAGGAACAGGTATGTCCACGAAGCATTGTTTGCAAGTGCTGCTTTGTACTCCTTTCGCTTTACCTTTCGCTTCAAGAACAACTTGAGAATCCAAGCTGTGCCTCCGATCCGTCGGATTTCATCAAGCGTAGGATTACCTGCAATCGTGACGATGCTACCACCTTGCTTGACGATTTTGCTCATATCGAGACTTTCAGCGGTCGTGTCGAAACAGACATCGAATTTTTTGCTGTCGTCCGAATAAAGCTCGGCGAAATTATGTGATTTGTAATCGACAATTTCATCGGCACCAAGCGCCTTGCACATGTCGGCTTTCTCGCCTTTCGAAGCGGTTGTTACAACGCGACTTGCCTTGAACACATGCTTTGCCAACTGAATGGCGATTGTTCCAACGCCGCCAGCTCCGCCGGAAATAAACACAGAATCTCCTTCCTTGAGACCTGCCGTTCTAAGGGACTGGAGAGCAGTCATTCCAACCAATGGGATGGATGCGGCTTCTTCGAAACTGATGTTGTCTGGCTTTGCGACCACGTTTGAGGTGTGCACTGCACAGTATTCAGCCATAGCGCCACGGTACCAAGGGGTTTTGGCCCCGTCACTGGAATGTCCAAAGATTCGGGCGAAAACGGGTTGCCCAACTTCGAACTTACCTTTGCCGTCTGCTTGCTCAACAACGCCTGCGACATCGTATGAAATCACGTGAGGAAAGGCAGCGACTGGGCGAACCATCTTCAGATCTCCACCGAGAAGGGCTTTGTCGACTGGGTTGATTGATGAGGCATGAACCTTAATGACGACGTTTGAAGATGCTTCAAAACCGTGCGGGTAGGCTATTTCTTCTTTCTTCAGCAGCATTGGTTTGCCGTATTTTTGGAATGCGATTGCTTTCATCATTTTGCCTTGAGATTCACTGCTCATAGAGCGGTCGTATGCCATCCCGTACATAAGGGAGGAAGTGGCATGAGTGACTTCTTGTAACACTGTTGTAACTTGTCCCTTGATAACAGAATGATACTCCATCGTTTCATGACCAAAGAGCAGAATGAGCGTATGCAAGGGATGTGTGACTCAGGGAAAGCGCAAGTGGACGAGTTGCTGGTTCTCTTGTCAAAGTCAAAGATGCTGAATGTTCTCTACATACTCAACTGCGACCCGGAACCGTTGCGATTTTCAGAAATTAAGATGCGTGCAAGCACTTCTTCAACCACTATTACTCGCCGTTTGAGTGAGTTGGAAGGTCATGGTTTGGTGAAGCGAAAGGTCTTTCCTACAGTGCCTGTAACTGTCGAGTATTCTCTGACCGAAGATGCAAAAGCACTGGCTCCGAGCCTTGATTCTCTCTTTGAGTGGGTTCTAAACCGAGCCGAGAAAGTGGCTTGAATGAGATGCGGAGGGCAGGACTCTCACCTTTGTTCACTTCGTGGACACGGTTCTCACTTGCCGATTGAAAGAG
>JAQXFL010000083.1 GCA_029250345.1 Candidatus Poseidoniaceae archaeon | reverse complement strand
CATGGAACAACTCATTACTGCTCTTGGAGGCACTCCAGTCGAATACGACCTCAAATGCCAAAGCGTCGGTGCACCATCTTTGCTGACAATTAACAAGCCAGTGATGCGTATGACTGCTGCAGTCCTTTCTGATGCAAAATCAAGTGGCGCTGACCTCATCGTTTCAGCATGCACCATTTCACATGCTAACCTCGATTCTTACCAATCCAAAGCAGGTAAAATTGCACGTAAAGACACGACAATGCCTATTCTCCATCTCGCTGAGATGGTCGCCTTTGCTTTGGGCCACTACCCAGACCGCTTTGCACAACTTCGAACCCGTGCGCTGGTCATCGGCGGCTAATCACTCGTGAAGCGTTTCAAAAACCTTCAGAGCACTTGATGTTCCTACATGTTCACACTGGCTCAGTTCCTCAATCGATGCTGAAAACACGCCTGAAAGGGTGTCGAATGTATTCACCAATGATTCAGCTTTCTTCGTCCCTATGCCTGGTATGGCGGACAGTACATCAACAGATACCTGCCTTTGATGTTCAGTCCATCTTCCAGCAAGCGGTGTGGATGCCTTGTTATCAAGTTCAATGGCCTTAATTTCGGAAAGTGCGGCAGAGATAGCCCTCTCGATGCTTCTTTCATCTTCGTAACTCGCAGTTCGGGCTTGTGCGAGTAACGCCATTTTCTCGATCATGTCGTGTTCTCTCTTTGCTGCTGCAATGATGAAATGTGCCGTTTCCTCAGGGCTCTTGGTCATCATGACCGGAATACCCAAGTCGAGGCTAACATGAGCAAGAGCCCCATGCACTGCATTCGGATGGACAAACTGGCCATGGCCTTCTCCTACTTCGATAAGCAACATCGGTCTCGATGAAGATGCGATAAGGCGTCGGCATTGGTTTAGTAATCTGCCATCAGTAAGTGAATTGACGAGGTCTCTTGCGGTTTTCCTTTCGATGAGTATACGCTCAGATATTCGAATATCGCCTTCCTTAAGGTGCCGGAATTCGACCGTTGCTCCTCGACTTCTCAGGTAAGCACCAAGCGTTGAGGATGATTCACGGTGATCGAGTATGACGGAAACGTTCTGCTTCTGTACTTCATCCATTTCGGCGGCTACTGCGGATGCCGCTGCCGCTGCAAGGTCTTCCTGATGTCGGTGAGTTTGACCGTCGAGGATGGGTTTGGGCCACTCAGTACGAAGAGAGGGTGTACTTTTCTCGACGGCTTTCGCCTCATGCCGTGTGTTGCTGATAAATTGTTCAAGCCCCATTTGATGGCTGTGCCGTCGTTCTGAAGGGGCAATGACGGGAACACCTCTCTCTTTCTTTACGGTCTCTTTTTCTTCAGGCTTCGATGGCTGAGGTGTGGGAAGAAGTGCTTCAATTCGTTCTTTTTCGCTTTCAATGAAAGCAGGAACGGTCATTTCGTCTTGTCCAATGCGTATTCGGAACGCGTCGAAAACTGCGTCGGAGGCGGGAGGTCTCGATGGAATAAGTCCACGCTTGCGAATGCGTTTCAACAGCCGATACATCCTTTCTTCGCGCTTTCCAGCAGCGCTGTTCACAAACTCATCACGTGTTTGTTCAGCAATTAATGTGTGAACTGTTCCTGCCTGCTGTCGAGCGGTTCTTCCTCGACGTTGAATGGTTCGTATGGCACTTGCAACTGGCTCATAGAGAATCACAAGTTCAGCGGCCGGGACATCTAACCCTTCTTCACCAACCGATGTGGCGACTAAGATATTGATTTCACCGTCTCGAAAGCGTTGCAATTGATTGAGTTGCTCTTTCTGTGACATTCCTTTTCGCTTACCTTTGCCCGATTGCCCAATGAAGCGGTCTGGTTCGCAACCTTCTATAGATTTTAAAATCGATACGAGATTATCCACAGTATCTCTGTATTCTGTGAATACGATGATCTTGCTTTTCGGGTGTTGTTGGAGTTGTTTGACCACCAAGTCCCTAACATAGGCAGGTTTAGGATGAAATTCCTCAACCTCTCTGGTGGCGATTCGAAATTGATGGATTGCTGGTTTGGCGACAAAACGATTGGTCGTTCTTTCACCACTACGCCCATCTTCCTCTGCTCTGTCCAAGAACGAAACTGCTGCTTTGAGCCCTTGAGTTTGGATGAGGTCCAGAAGAATATGCATACGTCTTAGGTCGCCAATTCTTCGTGCAGCATCGTAGCCACGTACATCCCGCTTCTGAATAGCTTGGCTTGCTCTTCGCTGTGCTTCATTGATCATTTTTCCTGAGATGTAAGTCGTTGGGGAAAGGAATCCCATGTCTTGGAGATGCTTTGCTTCTTGGTCGAAGTGGTCTTGCAACGGTTTCATTAACAGGTAAAGTTCCTCTGGTAAAGGTAACCTATGAGGGATGGTGTTCATCTCAACAGCATAGGGCTGGAGCATTGGGTCTTCCTTGCGAGATACCTCGAGATAATCAAAGTCGTAATTTTTTACCACTTCGAGTATACTGCTCTCGGTTGTTCCAGGGCTTGCAGTTGCACCGAGGATCTTTGGCGAAGTGTGACCTTCGCAAGCTTTGCGATACATGTTGCCAACCTGTGCGTAGGCATGATTGCCAGTGCCATGATGGGCTTCATCAACGATGAGTATTCCCACCTCGGACAAGTCAATACGGCCGTTGGATGCATCGTTGCGAATAACTTGGGATGTGGCCATAACCACTCTGGCTGACTTCCAAATGGCTGGCCTCTGAGCAATTGCATTCTCTCCAGTGTAGGTGACGATGAGGTCATTGTCCAGCTGCAACATTTCTTGAGCCATTCGCTGTTGCTGTTCGACAAGTCCAGTTGTTGGAGCGATGAGTAGGATTTTACCGACGTTTAATCGAAGTGCTTCTGCCATAGCCATCCATTCGACTGCGGTTTTCCCGAAACCCGTTGGCATCACCATGAGCGTGGATGCAGCAAGTGTGTTTCGCAAGACCATCATTTGGTACGCTCGAGCCTGTACGCCCTCTTTGAGAAAAGGATGTACGACTTCTGCCATGGCTGTTGTTTTTGGTCGAGGGTTCAAAAGGATAGTGTGGGGTGTGTTTGTGAAAGTGAAAGGAAGGAAATACGGCGAAGTTGGCAAAAATGAATATGTTCTTACCGTCGTACAAAGGGGGTTGGATTCAGTGTAACCACGACACCTCACCGCATTGGGTGACCGAACCACTCATATACGGGAGGTAAGTCGGAGGGTTGCTCAAAGGTGAGCAGCCAGACACAATGGGCCATCCCCCGAGGACCCCGATAGTCTCGCTCCCCATTCGTGGGAATGAGACGCAGTGTCACGGCTTCTCCCAACCTGAGAGCCCTCGTACGCCCCTCTACGGTGGGGCCAATGCGCTGTAAAAACACTGGAGGAATCCGACATGGCGAAGAAAAGTCACCCACGACGAGGATCAATGGCGTTCAGCCCGCGTAAGCGTGCGAACCGACCATTTGGTCATGTGAAGTCGTGGCCCACAACCGATGCGAGCGAAGTGAGAATGCAAGGATTTGCAGGCTGGAAGGCCGGTATGACCCACGTTCTCTCTCGTGATTTGAACCCCCGCAGCCCATCTGCTGGCCAAGAAGTTCGTGTGCCAGTCACCGTTGTAGAATGCCCAAAGATGCGTATTCTCGGTGTTCGTGGCTACGCTATGACTCCATACGGTAAGCAAGCTGCTGGCGAAGTCTGGGCTGACGCAGCAAAGATTGCAGAAGCATTCGCAGATCTCTTCAAGCGACTCCCTGTCCGCAAGGAACACGACGCAGAAAAGCACTTTGAGAACCTCATGAATGCTGATCTCGTCGAAGTTCGTCTCATTTGCGCTACACAACCACATTCAGTTACAGGCGTGCCTACAAAGGTACCTGATGTCATGGAAGTTGGTTTGGACGGTGGCAACATCGGCGAGCAACTCAACTATGCAAAGGAGAAGCTCGGCGAAGAGTACTCCTTCGCAGACGCTTTCGAAGAAGGCGCTCTCACTGACATCGTTGCAATCACCAAAGGATACGGATGGCAAGGTGTCATCAAGCGATTCGGTGGTAAGTTGCAATCCCACAAGAACTCCAAGAAGCGACGACAGCACGGTAACATGGGTGCATTCGGTGACGGATACGTCCGAAAGTCCATCCGTCAAGGTGGTCAAACTGGTTACCACCAGCGAACCGAATACAACAAGCGCATCTTGCGCATCGCAAGCACAGAAGATCATTCAATCACGCCTGCCGGTGGTTTCCTCCACTATGGTGAAGTCAAGTCTGATTACATTCTCGTTAAGGGAAGTGTCCCAGGACCTGCCAAGCGATTGATTCGATTCCGTGACGCAACCCGTGGCAGCGACAAAACGCTCCACCCGTTCGAAATTACGTACGTGAGTACAGCATCTAAGCAGGGGGTCTGAAGATGAAGGTCAATGTTCTCGA
This sequence comes from Candidatus Poseidoniaceae archaeon, assembly GCA_029250345.1. Classification (GTDB taxonomy): domain Archaea; phylum Thermoplasmatota; class Poseidoniia; order Poseidoniales; family Poseidoniaceae; genus MGIIa-L1. The sequence continues at coordinate 3,509 of JAQXFL010000083.1, read as the reverse complement.
TATTACAAACACCATCTCACAGACTGAGCTCGATGCAGGTCGACTTCCTGATGTGTTCGAGATTTCAATCTCAAACGGAAAGAAGGTCGAACTTCCAGCAGCCTTTGAAACAGAACTCCGCAACGACTTGATCAAGTTGGCAGTGGCTTCAAGCCGTGCTAACCGCCGACAAGCCTACGGTTCCCGACCTCACGTCGGAAAGCGTGCGCCAATGGCTGGTATGAAGCACTCCGTCGAATGGTGGGGTAAGGGTCGTGGTGTGTCTCGAATTATGCGACGCACAGGACAAAGCCGAGGTGCACAAAACCCACACACCAAGGGTGGACGACGTGCACACGGACCCAAGGTCGAAAAGAACTGGGGACGAAAACTCAACCTCAAGGAACGACGACTAGCTCGGGACTCCGCACTCAGCGCAACCACCTCCGTGGATGCCGTGAGCGCCCGTGGTCACCGATTCTCCGAAGAAATCGAAGCCCTTCCAATCGTGCTTGGCAACTACGCTGAAGTCCGAGATGGAAAGACTGAAGAATTCAGCATCGAATCCTTCAACCACGGATCTGCTACCCGTAAGGTCCTCGCAATCTTCAACGAAATCGGCCTCGGTGCTGATTTGATGCGTGCTCGTGATGGTCGAAACATCCGTGCAGGTAAGGCTACCATGCGTGGACGTGTCCACAAAACTCCAAAGTCGGTCCTCCTTGTTGTGAAGGAAAAGTCAGGCCTTGCTCAAGCAGCACGAAACCTTCCAGGTGTCGATGTTGTTGCAGCCCGTGACCTTTGCGCAGAAGACCTAGCCCCTGGTGGCGACGTCGGTCGTTTGACCGTGTTTACCAAGGATGCCGTGGAGGCACTCAACTGAGGTGATTATGATGAACGCATACGATATTATCCTTCAACCATGGCTCACTGAGAAGTCGATGGAAGCTCGAACATCCGAGAGCCGCCTCGAGTTCATTGTTCGCCGTGGAGCAACAAAAGAACAAATCGCTCGTGCGATTGAAACGATCTTCGAAGTCGAAGTCGCCAAAGTCAACGTACGAAACACAAAGCACGGCAAGCACGCTTCCGTTAAGCTCGCCGAAGGCTATGACGCAGAAGACGCAGCAATGCGCTTGGGAGCTTTCTGAGGTGATGAATCATGGGTAAGAGAATACGTGCACAACGAAAGGGTTCCTCGCCACGCTACCGCGTTGCGAGCCACAGATTCCCAGGTGCGAACCGAATGCCACGCGTGAGTGATGTTGTCGGAGAAATTACCGAACTCGTTCACAGCCCTGTCCATTCGGCTCCACTTGCTCGAATGAAACTCCCAGACGGTGAGACCACATTGGTCGTCGCCACTGAAGGACTTGCAATCGGCTCCGCTGTTGCCATTGGCGACAATGCAGCACTCCGACCAGGAAACATTACGTCCCTCGCAAACATTCCTGAAGGAACCGCAATCAACAACCTTGAACTTCGTCCTGGTGACGGTGGCAAGATCGCTCGCGCAGCAGGCAACTCCTGCTTCGTTGAAGCACGAATCGGCGAGAAGGTGCGTGTCCGCATGCCATCTGGAAGCCTTCGTGAACTCCCAGCCAACTGCCGAGCAACCATTGGTGTGCTCGCTGGTCACGGCCGAGACGAAATGCCTCTGCGAACTGCAGGTGCAGCGTACTACAAGGCCAAGGCCCGTGGTAAGCTGTTCCCTCACGTGAGTGGTGTTGCAATGAACCCTGTTGACCACCCACACGGCGGTGGAAACCACCAAGCTGTTCACGGTCCTAACTCAGTCGCCCGTGGCACCCCACCAGGTGCTAAGGTTGGTCTGATCGCACCGAGCCGAACCGGCCGAGGTCGAGGAAAGAAAATTTGAGGTGATGATGTATGGCGCGAAAGAAGAAGAAGTCGTTTATGACCCCAAAGGCCAGTCGACGAAAGGCACGAAAGCGCCTGTCGACAACCTCTGGCCGAGTCAAGAAGGAATTCACCTACCGTGGCTACACTGTGGAAGAACTCTCCACAATGTCGCTCTGGCCTGATGAAGACCCATCCGCCCCATCCGTGATCACATTGCTTCCATCCCGCGCCCGCCGCTCGATGGCTCGTGGTTTCTCGGTTGAGAACGAACATTTCCTAGCCCGTGTTCGCCGTTCCAACGGCTCCACGGTTCGAACCCACCGAAGGGACATGCCAATTCTCCCAGAGTTTGTCGGCAAGACCATTTCAGTGTACAGTGGACAAACCTTCGTCCCTGTCGAGATCAAGCCTGAAATGATTGGTCACTACCTTGGTGAATTCGCAATTACCCGCAGAGGCGTCGCACACAGCGGCCCTGGTGTTGGTGCAACTCGGTCGTCAAAGCACGTACCGCTAAAGTGAGGTGTTATGTATGGTTAAGACACAAATGGATCGCCGTTCAAAGCGCCGTGAGCTCCCTCAGAAGGGCTACACGCAACTCCTGCAAGGCAACCGTCTTGCAACTGCACGCTCCACAAACGTGGACATGCACGTTAAGCACTGCTTCGAAATTTGCCGCTACGTCAAGCGAATGAAGGCTGGTAAGGCCATCGAGTTCCTCAACGAGGTTCTCCGCATCGACTCTGACCGTGCAGATGTTCGCCGAAAGGCAGTAGCAGTTCCCTTCCGACTCGGAAGTGGCAACAAGAAGAAGAAGCGCTCCGGCCCTTCAATGGTCGGTCACCGCAAAGGTGGCGTCGGTCCAGGCCGATACCCAGTCAAGGCATCCCGTGCAATCATCAAGTTGATTGAAAGCGCAATGGAGAACGCCCGACACCAGTACGAAGATGTGGATCCAGAAGAAATGGAAATCACTCACATCGCAGCACACCGAGGCCAAATTAAGAAGGGATTCATCCCTCGTGCACGTGGCCGTGCGACCCCTTCAAACCACTACCGTGTAAATCTCGAGGTTTTCCTCGAAGATTTCTCCGTCCAAGAGGACGAGTTGGAGGACGACTTCTGAGGTGATTGATTATGGCAGGAAAGAAAAGCACTCTACGCACCATCGTAAACCGAAACGTCGAACGACACCTCGTCAAGGAATTCTTGATGCAGAACACCAAGCGCTCCGGATTCGGCGCACTTGACATCCGTCGTACCCCACAAGGTACCGAAGTGACTGTTCACGCAGAACGCCCAGGTATGGTCATCGGCCGAAAGGGGAAGATCATCAACGAACTTCAGAAGCGCCTCAACGAGGAATTCGATCTCGAGAACCCTAAGCTCAAGGTTGAGGAAATCGAGAAGGCAACCCTCAACGCACAAGTCATGGCAGAGAAAATCGCCTCCGCACTTGAGCGTGGTTGGTACCACCGCCGTGCTGGAAACAGCGCTGCACAGAACATCATGGATTCCGGAGCCCGCGGTGTCATTGTGACCCTCGCTGGAAAACTGACCGGTTCTCGAAACCGAACAGAGAAATACATTCGTGGCCACGTGAAGTACTGCGGTGAAACCGCATTGCAACATATGGACACCGGCTACTCAGTGGCTGTCAAGAAGTT
>JAQXFL010000066.1 GCA_029250345.1 Candidatus Poseidoniaceae archaeon | reverse complement strand
AGAAGTGCCTTGGTTAAAGGCCCCGATGGCTTTTACACGTTCTTACGCTAAAAACTCATTAAAAGCTCTGAAGCATCTCCATGGTTTAGAAGCAGTTGATATGATACATATCCATTTGCCATTAGCATCTTTTTCAAGGAAAGAATTTAGATTTATGGAAGAGAATATCGCTCCAGTTTGTTCATCACTGCACGGCTCTTGGTTAGGCGAGAAGCAAGGGGTTATTCGAGCAGCCAAAGCAAAAGAATCTGCCACTTGGAGAAACCCAAATGATTTGGCCATAAGGTTGACTGGTAAATATTATTCAAAATACGAAAGAGCAGGAATTTTAGAGTCGAGTGTTTGTGTTTCTAATTCGAAATCGACACTTTCAGAATTCGAAAATTGGTACGACCCATCTGAGAATTTTAACTGTGAAGTTGTACTATGGGGTTGCGATCATAAGGTGTTTCGACCCCCGAATCAAGATGATGAGGAAGAGCAATTGAGCCATGAAGAAATTCGTTCGTCTTATGACTGTGGAGACGAACTTGCTTTGAGCTATATGGCTGAGACCAAAACTCCAATGATTTTAGCAGTTGGAAGACTCGTAGCGAGAAAAGGCTACATGACTTTGATTCGAGCACTCCCCGCTGTTCTAGAAGAGTATCCAGGTGCAAGATTGGTCATTGTGGGCAGAGGACATATGAAGAAAAGATTACTAAAAAATGCTCGAAAATTAGGAGTCGAACATGCATTATTTATTCGCAGTAGTATGTCTTTTGATGATTTAGCACAGCACTTCCGTTCCGCTGATATCGTTGTATACCCCTCTTACTACGAGGGACAGGGCTTGATTCCTCTCGAATCTTTGGCCAGTGGGACACCAGTCGTTACCGTTAATCAAGCGCCACTTACTGAGATGATTGACTCAACCGTTGGAGAATTATTTGAAACTGGAAATCCAAGTGATTTAGCCAAAGCTGTGTGCCGGTCTCTTGAAGACCCCAAAGGTCGAATTGCTCAAGCTGGCCGTGGTCGAGAGCGAGTCTTGGACCACTACACTTACGAGCATAATGCTGAGGCTTATGAGAGCATATATCTCAATGTCATCGCGTCGTCAGAAAAGTGAAGAATCGCTAAGCGCAACCTCCAAAGCACACCGCTTCCACTGACACACATGGCGAGTCGTTCACCGGATGCAATTCTTGTTGCAGATGACGTTTCTGTTGACTCGACATCTGGCAAGAACGAACTCAACTTTGCAATGGTTGCTACGGTTGCAGTCGCCTTTACCACCTTGCTTCTCGCCGCCATCTGGGGTCCTTCAGTTTCGAACGGATTAAACGAAACTCAGACACAAGAATCGTTCAAAGGCGATCAAATTTATTTCACCTGGAACGAGCCCGAATATATGCCTCGGCACGACGAATGTATCGATGCCAATAACGGCCAAGATGCCGGTTACGAAGGTTACGGAATCGGCTATGAACCAAGTCTTTCCATCGACAGTGAAGGCAACTTGTTTGTCACGGCTCACAAAGACCTGCGATGGGGCGGCGAAGGAAATCCATTCGCTCCGGTCATCGGAGGCGACCTTGACACATGGTATGCGTGTGAGGATGGAGAGATGACATCATGGGATTACTGGGCTTCCTGGTTTTGGATCTCAAACGACAACGGCGAAACATGGGGTCATGGAGATAACTTTGAACCAACTCCAGGAACTCTTGTCAATTCAGCCATTGGAAGCGCTACGGGTTCAGGCTCAGAATGCTTGGGTGATGAAGGCGATATCGCAGTTGACGCAAACGATGTCGTCTACTATCTTGACACGACGCTTGAAGACAACTGGTGGCATTTGTTTGAAGACGGTGGCAATACCTATGCTTCGCCTTCAGTTTGTGAGCGAATGAACACCATGGCTGCTGATGACCGTCCGTGGGTTGCCGCTCAAGGCGATGGCATTATCCACTATCTCGGTAATTCTGGTGCCTCTCCTCCAGAATGTTCTGGGGATGTTGGCCGATACTGGTATTATCACTCTGAAACTGGCCGTGCTCCGTTTTCACAGTGCTATGCTATGCCGGGCGGATGGTCGACGATTTCCAGCCAAAACAACGGACCGTATGTGTTCGTGGCCCAAGAGGACGCTGATTCAGCAACAGGTGTGGTTCAAGTTCGTATAAGCGACGAATACGGTCGTGGAACGGGCCCCAGTCCGAGTGAAGGTACGTGGCAGTCACCGGTAGAAGTAGGTCCGCGGGAAGGAAATTGTCCCGAAGGTTATCCAGTGGTCAACAACAACGAAGGCGGCATGGTTGTCGTTACATGGGCAGATTGCCCGAACGGTAATACGGGCGCATGGGAAATGAGAATCGCAGTCTCTTACGACAACGGTACCAGTTGGGAATCATGGAATACGACGGCGTTTGATCGAGGAATAAACATGTATCCATTCGTGTCCATTTCCGAAGACCAGATGGTCAGTGTCGCCTTTTATGGCTTGGATTTCGACCAAAAAAACAGCGATGACGGCTACGTTGCCGGCAAGGACTGGTATCTGTATGCAGGTGCCCTTCATCATCCAATGGAAGGCGATGAATGGGATTTCCGAATTGTCGATCCAACTCCTCTCCACACCGTTACTGAATACGAAGAAAGCAGCGGTGATACGCATGCTTTGCACGATTTCTTTGAGACTGTAATCTCACCGGATGGCTCATGGGTCGGTATTGCTTACCAAGAGAACGTTGGACTTCACCCGTTTGAGGAAAACGAAGAGCAACGTTACATCAAGTTCGTTCGTGGTGACATGTCAACCAAGCACAGCATCGTTGCTGACTCTGAAGGGTCTTCGATGATGATGCCCATGTTTGGCGTAAATGAATTAATTCTGGCAACTCGCACCTAACACCCTTCGGGTGTTGTGCAAGGCGAGGTGTTCATAGGCACACCGCCTCTTGGGCAATCATGCTCGCGAAGCGGATGATGGCCATCTCGCTGGCCGCGATGATGCTTTCGATGCTGCCACCAGTGTCTGCTGACGATAATATTCAGAGTGCAAACCCATTGACAGATGGCGTTACATCGAACGGTTATGTTTGCGACCCTGACTGTGATGCTGGAAATGATCAAGCCGATTTTTGGAAGATTGAGGCTCGCAAAGGAGACATTGTCCAAATCTCGTTTTCAGGTACGATGAACGGTCCTGCTTGGTGGTGTCCCGGAGATGGATGGACCGGTCGCTTCTCGATATTGAACTCTCAAGGTGCGACCATTACAGATACCGCAGCGGACGATAATGCCGCATCAAAGGTCCTCTCCACTTCTATAAACACGGCTGGATATGTATTTGTGAAAATAAAATCCGAAGATTCATGGTGCAACGATGGCTTTGATTACACGCTTACCCCTTCAATCGATAAATCCAATCGAGATACAGATGAAGACGGTTTTATCGACAATGAAGATGATTGCGATGAGCTTGTGGGCACTTCGACAAACGACCGTAAAGGATGTACTGATGTCGATGGTGATGGCTGGTCTGACCCTGATTCATCGTGGGGTCCGCAAAACGGGGCCGATGCTTTTGTGACCGATTCAACCCAATGGCTTGACAGTGATAACGATGGATTTGGCGACAATCTCGATGGATACCAAGGCGACCACTGTCCTTTCCGCAGAGGTTATTCTCAACAAGACCGATTCGGATGCTTAGACAGCGATGGTGACGGTTACTCTGATGAAGATCCAGGAGCGCTTGATGGAGTGACTGCATGGTACGCACATCCGCTTGGATTCGGCGATGCCTTCCCTCTCGATGCCACGCAGTGGAACGATACCGATGACGATGGATTCGGGGACAATTGGGAGGATGTGACATGGAATCAATCTCGAATAGCTTGGGGTATTGGTTCATGGCTCGATGAGGCTTCAACACCTGACGCATGTCCATTCATCACTGGTTTTTCGACCGGTGATCGATACGGGTGCACCGATTCAGATGGCGATGGATATTCAGATGGGGATTTGAACTGGACGAAGGCTGATGGCTCTGATGCTTTCCCTGATGAGCCCTCACAGTGGCAAGACCGTGACTTTGATGGATGGGGTGACAACCAATCTGAAGGTGCAGTATTGATTGATGATTTCCCAGACAATCCTACGCAATGGTCCGATTCTGATGAAGACGGTTGGGGCGATAACCAAACCTATGGAGCAACTCAAATCGACGACTTCCCATTCGTTCCATCCCAATACAGGGATACCGATGGCGATGGTTATGGCGACATTCTTGAAGGGTTTGAGGGCGATGTGTGCGTATTTTCCTCGGCTGAAGAAGTCGAGTCCGGATGGATTTCCTATGCCGACAGACTCGGATGCAGGGATGTAGACCAAGACGGCTTTTCAGACCCTACTGACGATTGGATTGCTCATCCAGATGGATTTGCAGACGCATTCCCATTAGATCAAAGTCAATGGTTCGACACAGATCACGACGGCTACGGTGATAATCTCGAATACTTCGACGGGCAAACGCTCCGCGTTGCCTACCGCGGTGATGGTTGCAGAACCACTTTAGGAACTTCTACGTTTGATCGTTGGGGCTGTCCTGATAGCGATGAAGACGGATGGTCAGACCCAACCAATACGTGGCTGGCTAGCCCAGGTGGCAACGGTGATGCTTGGCCTATGGACCATACGCAGTGGCACGATGTTGATGGTGATGGCCGAGGCGATAACCCACTCGGAACAACTGCAGATGTTTGCCCAAGCCAAGCAGGTACATCGGTCGGCCCATCCTCTGGCGGTGACCGCTGGGGTTGCCCTGATACCGATGGTGACGGCTGGTCAGACCTCGGTGATGCATTCATTCACGAGCCAACCCAATGGAGAGACACAGACGGTGATGGTTTCGGCGATGATGTAAACGGCAATCAAGGAGACGCTTGTCCTGAAGTTCGTGGTACTTCTCTTCTCGACCGATTGGGGTGCAGAGATACCGATGGTGACGGTTGGTCTGACCCAACCGAGAGCTGGCAAGCCCATCCTTTCGGCACTGCAGATTCTTTCCCTACCGAATCGTTGCAGTGGCGGGATTCTGACAGCGACGGTTTTGGCGATGTCCCATTGGGAGCATTGCGTGATGATTGTCCAGATACCTCGGGCTATTCAATGCGAGATACGCAAGGCTGTGTTGATTCCAACGGCGATGGCTGGTCCGATTCATACGGCGAGTTCTCCGCAGCAGTGGCTATCCTTGGTGAAGATCCAGCAGCCTCTTGGTTGACCTATCTGGTCATCGGGTTTGGTTTCATTCTCGGTGCCTCATTGGCACTGATTGTTCGAATGGGGCGCGACGATGAATCGCTCGAAGATGATTTATTTGAATCCAAAGAATCTGCTAACTTAGATTCTCTCACCATGGATGCAGTTCCTGCATCCATGACTCCGTTGGAGGATTTACCGCCGCTACCAATACCAGAGGGAATGGATGCTTCGGAACTCCAACCTGCACCGCTTCAAGGAGGTGAAACGGTTGAGTAATTCATATAGAACGCTCCCTTTCTTCCTTGTTCTTCTTCTTCTTGGATGCCTGGTCACACCCCTTGGAATTGTTGAGGAGGTTGGAGCAGAGAGCACTTCAACAGATGACGCCTTGGCTGAAGAAGGATTGACTTTAGTCGCACTACGGAACGACACCATGGATATGAATCAAGACGGTGAACCCGATGCAATACGTGTCGTTGTGATACTCAATACCACTTCTGAGTTTACCGAAATCGAATTGCGATTATTTGGTACGCACAAGGACAAAGAAGTCCAAGAAGACCAGTACCTCGCCTTGAGCGGGCAATCGAATGCCAGTCTTGTCTACGATGCATGGTCCTCCGGTGAACACGCACTTCGTCTCGACTTCATCAATCAGGCCGGAGATAAAATCACCAGCATTCAACTGCCGACTTATGTTCTCAAGCCAGCACTTCAAATACCTCAATTGGTGTTGGAATTGAATGCCCCGGACAGGATAGAAACGGGTGATGAGTGCTCCATTCATCGCGTTTTTGCTGATGAGACTGGACCTCGATATGGGGCATCCGGAGTACGAACGTTCTCAGGCGCTCCGTTTACCGTGCTTGACAATCAAACGGTTTTGGATTGTTCCCACTGGCCTGCGGGTGAATATCAACTCAAGGAAGCATACAGAAATGACCTGGGTCAAACGGCAGAGTATTGGTTGAACCTCACGATTCACAACCGTCCTGCTCCGGCGTTCTCCCTCGACGTTGTCGGCAATCAAAACATGACCGACGAGCCTTGCCAAATCACCATGGTCCCGAACATGGCCGAAGTCGATTTCTCTACTTTTGAGAAAATTTGGACCGTTCAAGGTTCAACCCTCGTAGGGAACAGCAGCACGAGTTACGATTGCAAGGTTCTCCCAGCAGGCGTACACCTCATCACACTCGAAGTCATCAACAATGAACAGATTCGAACCGTACATGGTGTAAATCTGGTTCGACTTCCGGGACTCGACCTCACCGAAGAAGAAGCGGCATCGCTTCCAAGCCGTTCATTCGGCGAGGATACCCAGACCGAATCTGTTGGTTGGGTCTCAATCGGCATTCTCGGCCTTGTTGTATGCATCGTTGTCTTCATTCTCCTCGTACGGGTCAAGGACGAAGGCACAGTAGGCCAACTGCGTGATCTTGGTCCGACCCCAATGATTCTGGCAGATGGTTCTCCTGATACCGAGGGTCTTCCAACCATCACTGATGATGAAGGCGTGCTTTGGCGCCAACATCCAGACGGCACGACCGACTGGTGGGATGCGCAGTTGCGGATTTGGCATAAGTGGTGAACCTCGTGAGTACATTGATGCAAATCGCTCTAGGTGCACTGCTGATTGTTGTTTTTTTGCCGTTCCTCATTTGGTTTATTCGCGTACGACCACGCCAACCCCAACTTGACGCAAACTGGAACTCAGATTGTGAATTCATAACGACAACAGATTTTGTTGATTCCAAAATCACCTTCCGTAATGTTCGTAATTTTTTCTGGCGAACCACCAAGGACAGAGATGAATCTTGGATTGATGAACTCACCGTTGATACAGAGGAAATCAAGGATATATGGTTCATTGTCGATCATTTTCATTCCCTGCATGGACTCGCACACACCTATTTGACGTTCGAATTCAACGACGGCACTTGCCTTTCGTTTTCTTTTGAGGCTCGTCGAAGAGTCAAGCATCGATACCATCCTTGGGATGGGTTGTGGAGGAATTATGAATTGTATCTCCTCGTTGCTCTTGAGAGCGACATGACTGGATTGCGAACGAACGCACGTGGAAACAAAGACTACATGTTTCGTGCAATTACCCCTCCTGAAAAAGATAAACACATGCTGATTCGTATGGCACAAAAAGCAAACCAGTTGTCTCAAGAACCTGAATGGTATCATTCTCTCCTCACCACTTGTAATACTTCGATTGTCCGTATGGTGAACCGGGTTACTCCGGGGAGAGTGCCGTTCCTTTGGCGTAACTTCCTCCCGGGCTACACACCCAGAGCTGCTCTAAAACTTGGCTTAATCGAGGATTGGGGTGGCTTGGAGACGACCCTCGAAAAGGCAAGGATTGACATCGTTGCCCAGCAGTGGGATGGAGAGGGTACTTATTCAGAAATGCTGCGTCGTCATCTTCCTTCTTCACCGGTCCAAAAACAGGAGTAGTTCTCCGGACATGCATTCAACGTGTAGTTTTTCTCCAGTAGATTTGTTGTGAATGCCTCTGGTTCCGGGTGAAAGCGTTTGGTTGGTAAGAGGCCATTCCGCTCCGGTAAGATTCACGCCTTCTGCTGGCCCAACTGCAAACAGGGAAAAGGAAGCATCTTTTTCTATAGAGTGAACTGTTAGCGGGGATTTTCCTACGCGTTGGATGATGGATTGTGAGGTATGGATTCGAGTGTTGAATGGAACTTCGCACAACGATAATACGGCTGCAAATTGGTGGTCAAAGTCACCGCCTTCGATACCAAAGACTTCGATGCTTTCTGCACCTTGTTGGATCGACCATTTCATGGCTTTTGCCAGGTCGTTTTCTTCTTGGCCGACCAGACGGATGAAAGCAACATTGCCATCATCGTTGAGTCGCACTTCATCGTGTTCTGATAAACTGTCCATGTCTCCGATAACAACATCCATTTTCACGTCGTTTTCAAAGCATTGTGCAGCTGCACCATCGCATGCAATGACACACGTCGCTTGGGCGATTAGGGTCGACCAAATGCTTTCAGGTGGCCATTCCCCGTTGGCAATAATGAGGTGTGCTTGACCGCTCATATCACTTCCAATCGTTCCGCATTGACAAAACAACCGACGCTTTTGGATGAGGTATTGACCGGTGGTATAACTGACCCCCTACGGGGGTCATCAACACATTTGTCAAGAAGCGTTTTCAAGGAAGGCAGGCGTCATGATGGTATGGCGGCGTCAGCGAGCAGATCTTTTCCCACGGTTTCATTGCTGCTCTCCTTTCTGTTTTTGATCCATCTTCTCTCGCCGATGGTTCAACCATTGACACAAGTCGAAGCCGACTTAGAGGAGGATTTGGTTCAATCCAGTAGCCCCTATGTCACGCTCAGTGACGCATATGGGCACGATTTTGCTGGAACCGAATTGGCTTTCGATGGATTGCCAAGCGCAACAGTTCGAGAGGACTCGGCTTTGGATTACTGGATGTCAGAAACTTTTGCGTCTTTCCCAAACCACACCATGGGTACTCCAGATTTGAAAATGAGCCACGATGAAGGGTTTGATGCTTGCTGGACCACCGTGGAAGGAGATGTTTTCGTTGGTTCACACAACGGAGGATATACTTCTCATGAGTCAACAACCTCTGCATTGACGACCTATCTGGTGGATACCGTCGCAGTTTCGAGTGCATCAACTCTCGTTGACTGTGCTTTAGCAGTCAATGAAAACGGACGCCAGTATGTGCTCTATGCCGATGGCGCAAACATCAAGTCAGCGCACATTGCGTTCCCAAGTTCGGTTTATTCAGAACAAACTTGGCAGAAAATCACCGTTCTATACGACGTTCACCCAACTGATTTTGAAATGGTAGTTTTACCTGAAAAACAACTTGAGTACGCAGTTTTCAGGGATGTAAACGGCTCGCTTTGGGAGATGAATTACAGCGGCAACATCTGGTACAACCAGTTGCTTGACGCAGGTCCAGTTGGTCAATCGATGGAATTGGAAATGGATGCGAATGGCGTTGCACACCTCCTCTACACGGCTGGTGAAGAAGTCCGTTTGATTCGATACGATGGCACCACTTACGATCGCCGAGTCTTACTCCGTGACTCCAATTTAGTAGAGCACATCGGCATGGGTCTCGACACCAATGCAGTCGAACAAATTGCAACCACTTCTGAGTCAGGAGGCATTACAAGTTTGCAACTCCTTCGCAGTCTTTCTGGACAAAACGAAGGTCGCATCGACCCGGTGCCAAACACCGCTGTTACAGCGTCGCTTGCGTCTGAAGAAGGTGAATCTATGTTTGCAGATGTAAACGCAGATGGCTTTGATGATTTCATTTATGCTGAACCAGATTTTTCTTCAACGGATTCCGAAATCGGACGAGTTTCAGTTCAGCTCGGCTCACCAACCGGCCTTTCAAACGTGGTTCACTCGATTCTCGGAACACAAGCAGGTCAACGACTCGGCTCAGACATCTCTGTTGCTGACTTCAATGGCGATGGTTTTGCTGATGTTGCCATCGGCTCTTCGGGTTGGAACACTACGCAACCAAACGGTTCTGGTGACAACGGTATGGTCGAAATTTATCTTGGTAACTCAACCGGACTTGAGACCCACTCATGGTGGAATCAAACAGGCAACGAAGGAGACGGTTTTGGCTGGAAGATTGAGGAGATACCTGCCATGAACGGAGACTCATATGCTGACTTAGCGGTTGTTTCGGGTAATTATTCGACGGTTGTTGCCACAACCCCATCAGAAGTTATTCACAAAGGTAAGATTTCAATCTTTGAAGGTAATTTAAGCGGTATGGAGCATCTCCGCAATATCTCACAAACTCAAGAAAATACTCTTCTCGGTCAATCACTTTCAGGTTCGGGAGACATTAACGGCGACGGCTACGATGATCTGCTTGTCTCTAATGCGGCTAATTTTGAATCCTTTTCTGGTTTCCCGCAAGTCGAACTTTACCTCGGTTCCGAGTTTGGAGTAAGCGCTGCACCTGACGATACCATCAAATCCAACCTCCAAGGCAAAATGTTTGGATTCACTGTCGATTACATTGGGGATGTTAACGGAGACGGTTATGACGACATGATGTTTTCAGAACTTTTCAATGGTACCAACGCTTACCAAGCAGGAAAAGTTTGGTTGTACCACGGTTCTTCCTCTGGCCTCTTTTCCTCGTCACCAAATTGGTCACGTTCTGGAGACGACGCCAACGCTATGCTTGGACGGATGTTCATCAAAGCCGGCGATGTCAACGAAGACGGCTATGACGATGTTTTGTTGATGCAACAAGGGGCGACTCGAAGCGGTAAGGTTGAACTTCACCTTGGCTCATCGATCGGATTAACGGCGAATTACGAACTTCTCGCAACAGGTACGGCTCAATCCTACAAGGGCCTATCGATGTCTTCGATGGGTGATGTTGATGGCGATGGTTTGAGTGAAATTAGCCTGAGCGTTCGAAAGACGGTTGGAGTATCGTTCGAAGTTGTCCATGAACTGTATTCAGAACAAGATTGGGAATCTACGACGTTCACCTTTGATGAACAAATCGGATTCCTCGACCTTTCAACTTCCAGCCGTGGTGAAGCAAGTATGCTCCTGTCGTTTGAGCCATCACAATCTCTCCACTTCTTGGAACACGTTGATGATGGAACAGCAAGCGGCGTTTGGGCTGATAAAACGCTTCCATCCGGTTCATCGGGCCAGAATAGTTTTGCATTTGCTGGCACAAGTTCTGGACGCCCAATCATTCTATCCACCGAAGGAGGCAGTGCTCTGAAACTCCACACAACTTCGAGTTACACGGCTGTTGAGCAAGGTATTCTCACAACCCAAACCAACGGTGCCTTCCTTGGTTCAGCCCTCGATTCAGACGGTCATCAACACCTCATGCGAGCTGCAGATGATGTTGGTGGTTACGTAATTTATGTATCACAAGAAGACGACACAGGGTGGACTCATTCTCCAGTGTCAACCGGCGTTGACCTTGCAGATCCGATTCAAGTGGTCATCGATGCGAACGACACTGCTGCCGCTGTCTACCGTGATGCCGTCAACGAACAACTCATCTTCATGCACCTGGACGGTGGGACTTGGGTCAACACCGTCTTGGGAGATGTAGGGGCAGCTGTTTCTGGAGATTTTGCACCCCTCATTCTGTCGGACGGAAATCTTGCTGTCGCTTTGATTCATGATGATGGTACCAATCATAACCTGTCCGTTTGGATTTTCAACGGTTCGAATGTGAGTGGAAATGCGATCACAGCATTAACCGACTTATCCAGCAACATCTCAATGGAGGTCACCGACACCGGTGTACTCCTTGTCTCGAGCGTAACTTCAACCGGCGTACTTAGCGTCCATGAACGGCAACTCAACGGTTCTTCATGGGAAAATGATTCATCTTGGGTAACTGTTTCTAACCTCGCTCAACCTTCTGGCTCTATCGGCACGTTCAACATCGATCTTGTCGGTGGAAACTCTCCTGCTATGGCCGTTCGCGGCGATTCAAATTCTGATGTACTCTATGTGCGTAATTCCACCGGTAATTGGTCGTCCTTCGGCCCACAACCTCAATCCAACTCGGGCAGCACTTGGGACTTGGCTGTAGAGAACAACACATTCATTCTCATGACCAGCGCTGGTCAATCGAACCTACTTACATGGAACACTTTGAACGCTGAGGAATCGTCATACCACTGGAATTCAATCTCGTTCGGAGATATCTCCACGGTGGGCAGCGTTGGCTTGTTTAGAGATTCCAACGAAACGTTACACATGGCGTTCAAAGACGATACAGCACAAGTCTACAAAGTTCTCAGACTCTATGTTGACACCGATAGAGACCTTGTTTTCGATTTGGTCGATGAATTGCCGCACTTGGGTGATCAATGGTCGGACAACGACGGCGATGGTTTTGGAGATAATGCGTACGGTCCAATGACCGATTCATGTCCGTCAAGCGATGCGCCATCGATGTACTTCACTTACGGATGTCTTGACTTTGACAACGATGGATATGCGGACATTGACGATGCTTGTAACGACGATTCAGGCGAATCTTGGATTGACCGAATGGGTTGTAATGATTACGACCAAGACGGTTGGTCCAACAACAATTTCATGTATTTCGATGGCGATGTTTTCATCTTTAATTGGAAACTTGCATCGGATTCAGACGGTGACGGATACGGCGATAACTCAGGGCCGGATTGTTGCATTACAGAATACGATTCTGGTCAACCCGACGGTGATTTATTCCCATTTAATCCATCACAATACAAGGATACAGACGGCGACGGATGGGGAGATAACTCCTCAGATCCTACTCAAGGTGACGACTGTAAATGGGATTACGGAGTTTCATTCCGCGACCGAAAAGGTTGCCCAGACTCTGATTCCGATGGTTCCTCTGATCCATCGACCGTTGGTGGGTTTGAATGGAATGCCTCACTTGGCGCAGATGCATGGCCACTTGACCCGACCCAATGGGCTGACAGTGATGGCGATGGCTACGGCGATAACGGGTCAGAAGGTGCCACAAATCCTGACCGTTTCCCGGATAATATTGCTGCTGCAGAGGACAATGATTCTGATGGACATCCAGACCGTTGGACCGACTCTTACAACGTGACTGACAATTCGACTGAGAACGACGGTAACGGATTGATGCTCGACGGTTGCCCTGGAGTGTTTGGTAACTCAACCAGTCCTTATCCCGGATGTCCGGACTCTGATGGAGACGGTTGGATGGATTCGCAAGATGAATTCCCTACTGAGGCGAGCCAATGGCTTGATTTCGACAGCGATGGTTTTGGTGATAATCCAAACGGCTACCAAGCCGATGAGTGTCCTACAATACCGGGCATACTCGATGGAACAAGTCCGTTTGTTGATGGTACGGGCATTGGATGCCGTTTCATCGATGGTACCGATGATGATGGCGACTTCATTCCTAATGTGGAAGATATTTGCCCCGACACAGATGCCGGGCTCTCCGTTAACTCAGTGGGATGTGCCGATAATCAATTGGATGACGATGATGATTCAGTGTTCAATCATCTTGATCTCTGCCCCTTAACACCGTTTGGTGAAGCAGTTGATGCTGATGGTTGCAGTGATGCGCAATTGCTGTCCGATGACGACATGGATAACGTCGCAGGCCCTGCCGACTTGTGTCCAAACACCATTGAAAGCGAACGCGATAGTGTTGATGAGAACGGTTGTTCAGCCTCTGAACGAGATTCTGATTCAGACGGTGTCAAAGATGCTGATGACCAGTGCCCCGACACACCTCAAGGAACACCGGTCCTAACCGATGGTTGCATTGATGAATCTGCAGACCCAGACGGTGACGGATATTTTGGCACCTACATCTACACGCTGAACGAAACTTCAGGACTACGGGAAAACCAATCTGGCGATGCATTCCCTTCCGATGGAACGCAATGGTTCGACCAAGACGGGGACGACTACGGGGACAACCCCGCTGGCGATGATGCTGATGAGTGTCCACTTGAGTTTGGAACATCATTCGTTGATTTCCTCGGTTGCTTTGATGATGGCGATGGCTATCGAGATGAGTTTGAACCTGCAGGCCTTGCAGGGAACCCAACGCAATGGGAGGATTCAGATTACGACGGACTCGGCGATAATCCGAACGGAACCTCTCCTGACTTGTGTCCAGACACACCTTATTCACAGAAAGACAGCATTGACGAGAACGGCTGTGTATTGAGTCAACTTGATTCAGACAACGACGGAGTCTCTGATTTGATTGATAATTGTCCGAACGAACCTGCAGGACCAGATGGTTTCTCTGATGGCTGTCCAAAGAAGGATTCGAGTTCAGGAGATGAGACCTCTTCCTTGTTGGAATCTACCACACTCATTGCTGGCGGCATCGGTCTTTTGGTCGTGCTTCTCGTTGTCATACTCATCCTGCGTCGGCGCGGTGACGACTACGATTTCGATGATGACGAAGACGATTGGGACGACGATGATGAAGAGGATGAACCTCTTCCTTTCCGGAACAGTCGAAGTGCTCAGAAACCTCAGCAGCGTGCAACACCGGCTCGTGGAGGCCCAACGGGCCGTCCTGCAGGACGTGGGCCGGGTGGCCCTCCGAAGAGCGCTGCGAAGCCGCCATCATCAGGAGGACCTTCAAGCGGACCGCCGGGCCGTGGACCGGGCGGACCTCCAAAGGCTGCATCAAGCAAACCTCCGAGTGGTCCACCACGTGGCGAACGCTCAGTGAAAACTGCTGCAAAGAAAGTTACAACATTCGTTGACGAACCAAAACCTGATGCAGAACCATCAGCTAAAGTACGTAAAGCCAAGTTAAACATCGATTTGTCGATTTTTGAAGAATGGCAAGTCGAAGACCGGGAATCTGCAGCAGATTGGGTTCACTCGTCGCTGGCAGAAGGCGAAAATGAGCGTAATATTCTCATGCAGTTGCAAGAAACTGGCTGGTCAGCACCTCAGTCGAGAGCGATATTCAATATTGGTAGGAGTCGTTGAAATGGAGTCGCTGCGATTGCTTTGGCATGTGTTTGAAACATCATACTCAAGAACAGGATTCAATTGGGCGAGTTAGAGGGGGATAGAATATGGCCGACAAGGAACTTGAAGGAGCATCTTTGCCAACTGGCATCGAAGTCGATGATGCGGCTGCATATTTCGGCGTCATAGAGTCCTCAGACATGGTTCACACGTTGATGGCCATGGAACAAGAGAAGGCTATGGAGCAATTTTTCTCAATTCTATCCGATGTTGTACTTCTCCCAGGTGATTTCGATTTTGAGGCAGCAAGTGAGCGTATTCAATGTGAAGGTGGCGAGATTTACTATTTGGTCGCAGGCCACCTTGGACTCATGAGTCTGCCTGACCCACTGTCACAGTATCTTGGTCTGCCGGATTCCTCGGGAGATTCCAGTGGACAATCTCCTTCTCTAAGCGAAGAGGAACAGAGTAAACTAGCGACATTAGCCGACCCTATGCGCATACTGAAGTTACTTGCCATCGCTTCAACAACTGGTTCGGAAGGTGAAGTTACACGTTATCTCAACACACTCAAGCAATTGTTTGCTGACCCGGCATCTCACACGGCAACTCTTCTCGCAGTTGCCGACGAACTTGATGCTTCATTGGATGTTGCAGGTCATGCACTACCAGTCCCTTCTCTTGCCAGCGGTAAGGCAGCAGCAGCGCCCATTGCGTCTGCTCCGGTTTCGCTTCCAAAGCCTGCTCCATCTATGCCTGAGCCAGTGGGGGAAGTACCTCTTCCCCCTGTGCCTCAAGTTGAGAAAGAAGTCGATTTGCCTGACCTTCCCCTCCCGTCAGAGGTGTCCAGTGCTGTTGAATTACCATCGGTAGAACCTGTTGTTGTTGCCGAACCAGAACTCGATACCAACAACGAACGAATGGTGGCTCGTGCTGAAGAAGATGCATTCTCCGGTGCTTTCGACCTTGGTCTCGGCAAGGAAGAACCAGAAGTATCTGTTCCTAATCCGGCACCTGAACCAGTCGAAGAGATGATTCAAGAGCCAGTATTAGAGCCAGCACCCGTGCCTGTGGAAGACGTTCCTGAGCCTGCCGAAGAAGAAGAGTTTGTCAGTGCTGCTGAGCACTTCTTGGCCGCAGATACGGACGGAAGCAGGGAACTCTCAGTTGAAGAACTCGCTGTGGCTACCGGTACATCCCTCGAAGAAGCCAAAGAACTGCATGAGCAAGCCGATGCCGACGGAGATGGAACAGTTTCTCTTTCAGAATTCATATCATCCCCTGCAGCCGAGAAAACTCAATCGCTTCCTCGCCCGGTCGCACCGGTCCGTAAACCACTTGCACAACAACCACAGCCTGCTCAGCAACAACCTGTTCAGCAACCTACTCAACAACAACAAGGCTGGAATCAACAGCCGGCACAACAACAACAACAGGGCTGGAATCAACAACCTGCACAACAACAACAGGGCTGGAACCAACCGCCTCCTCAACAGCAGCAACATGCTTGGAACCAACAACCCCAACAAGGCTGGAATCAACCTCAACAGATCCAACCAACCATCCGTTCAGGAATCCATTGCCGAGGCTGTGGCATTGGCCTCGACCCTTACTGGCGATTCTGCCCAATATGTGGCACGCAGAGCGGCGTTCGCTGATTAATCCCAAAGCGTAAATTCGCCGTTGGTAATGAGTTGAGTATCGTCCAGCCAAACACTGGCGTTCTTCAGAACACCAGGAATGTGTATTCCTACTGCAGAAGTTCCACCCAATGCGGTGTTGTCTCCTACGGAAAAATAGCATGTCCCGAGGCGTTTTTCATCCTCCAGTACATTTCCGGAGAGGCGTGCTTGTGGATTCATACCGAATCCAAATTCGGCTACAGTCCATACATTCTCACGATCTTTCGTTCGCAAGCGCTTGGCTGCTTCACCGAACTCTTGTCGAATCGTAGCTGCAGTAGTTCCACCTTTGACATCCATGACCATTCCTTCTTCAATCACCAAGGTAATTGGTTCATCGACGAGGTTTGATTCCCATGAACCATCGATGACGACTTTACCGTTCATTGTACCTTCTCGAGGCATGATGAAAGCCTTTCCAGCGGGTAGGTTTGTGAGCATCTTCGGGCGATTGCAGATGCCGTTATCGTCGAGCTTCCACTCACGCCAGTTGACTTCAAAGGTCACATCAGTTCCCTGTTCCGACTTGACATTGACAATTCTTCTCCGACGGAAATAAGGAGTGAGGTCACTTATTTTTTGTTTGATTTCATTGAAATCAGCAGACATGCCACCCCGGCTAAACATCTCGTTGGTCATCCCGGGCATTGTTGCCACTCTTGCTCCACCACGGACAGATTGACGTATGGCACGTGTGTGGGTAAGCGAATATCGCGTTGGAGCAATGACAACCTGTTGTTGACGCATTAAGTTGGCAACCGGTGACGGTGGTTCTTCGCCATGGTGACGTGCTTTTGGCATGACGATGAGTAAGACGCGATCAGAGCGTTCGTTTGCTGCTTCATGGAGTGCTTGGCCAATGTCACCGGTCGTTGGGTCACAGACGATAAGCACGTTCTCGCCTCGACGAATATCCATACATGTCTTGATGACCGTCTGAGCGCTAATTTTCAGACTTTCAGACACTTCTTCTATAGATAGTTCGTCGAAAGGAATTTGCTCTACAAGGTCTTCAATTATCTCAGTTTCCTGTATCTCAGGGCTCTCATCAATGGCCTCTTCAACCTCGTCAATGACCTCTTCTAACTCATCGTCGTCGACAGGAGCCGGTGCAGTTTGTTTTCCCTTACGAGAGAAAGGTCGCACCATATTTTCACCGACATGGTTCAAAGACTTCAATGTGTGGCAATATATGTATTACAAACACCCCTCATCTCCACGAGGAATTTCATACGAGCGTTGATGATGGATGGATGGATGGAGTAAGTATGCAGGCATATTCGGCGTTCATTGAACGAGTAAAAGACATTCATCGTTTGGGGGCTCTTCAAGGCCATCTCGGCTGGGATCAAGAGACCATCATGCCTGCGAAAGGCTCAGCAGCCCGCTCAGATATCCTGTCATGGCTTGCTGCAGAACGCCATACTCGACTTATAGACGATGAAATGGGCCACCTTTTGACTCAACTTGAACAATCTTCGGAACTCGATGATGATCAGCAAGCGAATGTTCGTGAGATGCGCCGAGCCTACGATAAGGCGGTTCAACTTCCAGCGGAATTTGTTGCAGCATTTGCGAAAGCAAAGTCTGAGGCTCTACTTTCGTGGCAAAAAGCACGTGCTGATTCCGATTTCCAATCTTTCTTACCTCAACTTGAGTCACTCATTGACATGACCAAGAAAAAAATTGCGTACTACGGTGGAGAAAAAAATCCTTACGATGTTTTGCTTGATGAGTACGAGGTTGGCATGAAGGTCACGGACTATGATCCACTGTTTGCCGGCCTTCGTGCTCGACTCGTACCGCTTCTACAGAACATCACCGAAGCGCAAAAGACTCGCCCGGACCCAACACTCCCTGAAGGAATGCGCTTTTCCATCGAAGCACAAACTGAATTTTGCCTCAAAGTCTCAGAAGCGATGGGCTTTGATTTCTCAGCAGGCCGTATGGATGCCTCAACCCACCCATTCTCAGCTGGACTTTGGCCGGGAGATACGCGTTTTACAACGAGATTCGATGAAAAAGACCCCTTTTCCTGTTTGTATGCAGTCATGCATGAAACAGGCCACGCTCTTTACGAGCAAGGTTTGGCCCGAACCCACTCACTCACACCACGTGGCGATGCTGTTTCACTCGGAGTTCATGAATCTCAGAGCCGATTTTGGGAGAACCAAATTGGCCGAACAACTGCGTTTTGGGAAACAGCACTTCCTTGGTTTCGAGAACAATTCCCGGATGCTCCTAATTGGAAGCCAGAAGAACTCAACAGAATCGCAAATACAGTTTCCAAAGGTTTTATCCGGGTTGAGGCGGATGAGGTTACTTACAATTTGCACGTGATGCTGCGGTATGAAATTGAGAAGAAAATATTCAACGAGAACCTTCCGGTTTCGGAACTACCTGCGACTTGGAACGCCATGTTTGAAGAGTGGTTCGACGTTCAAGTCCCGAACGATACCATGGGTTGTCTGCAAGACATCCATTGGTCCATGGGGGCGTTTGGTTACTTCCCTACATACACGCTGGGGAATCTCTATGCCGCTCAATTACTCGAATCAATGCAAAGCGATCTCGGCGATATTGACTCTCTCGTTTCTTCAGGTGATTGGTCAAGCTTATTGCAATGGTTGCGACCGAGAATTCATGAACAAGGGAGCAAGATGTCTCCAGCAGAACTCATCGAGTATGCGACCGGCTCACCGCCATCCCCTGAACCGTTTCTTCGATATGTTGAAGCAAAATACGGCTCGCTGTATGGACTTTGATTCACTCTTCTTCGACGCCAAGAATGGAGTTCATACGAGCAGTCAGTTCGTTGATTGCGTTCATTAAATCGTCAGTTCTGTCTTCTTCGCTTTCGGTTCCGAAGGACAGCCCAAGCATTGTCACCATTGCTCCTGACAGCATGATTACTGCTGGCATGTAAACGTCTGATGCCGACATTACGCTGTCTGCTGCTTCCATCCATCCGAGCAGTGCGCCGATTATGAACACACTAAATCCAATGACGACTTGCTGATATCCTTCTCCAATATTTTCTTCGAGCCAACTCATGTTGTTTCCCTGTGGTGAAATAAGCGGTTGAGCGTATAATACTACCTCAAAAACCACGAAATTACGACGAAAAACGGTATTACTTCCACGGGGCCATCAGAATAGGTGTTCCAACAGAACCAGGTTCAACGAGAAGTTGGCCTTTTTGACCCGTTTGCTCAGTACGTTCAAACACTGGGATTCCGGCAACGATAGTCATTTTTGCCCAGCCAGTCAGCATCCGCCCTTGGAACGGGTTCCAGCCCACACGGGTCCAACTGTTTTCGTCGATGACTTCGTGTTCGTTTTCCATGTCGACCAGTACAAAGTCAGCATCTGCACCAACTTCAATTCGTCCTTTACCGATCATATTGTAGCAATCGGCTACATTGGACGACATCCATTCGACCACTTGTTCGATGGTGCACATTCCCGATTTTGCGTGGGTTAGCATGACTGCAAGTGAGGTTTCAACTCCCGGCATCCCACTCGGTGCTTGTGGGAATCCCAACTGTTTTGCTTCAGTGGTGTGAGGTGCATGGTCGGTAGCCATACATTGTACAGTTCCATCCAAGAGTCGCTTCCAGAGCGTGTCCTTGTCCGTTTGGTAGCGTATTGGAGGGTTCATTTGCAAACGCGTGCCTTGTTCCTTTACATCTACGTCAGTGAACGTGAGGTGCTGAGGTAAAGTCTCAGTGGTGATCACGGCACCTTCTTTTTGCTGCGAAGGCAATGAAGTGATTCCGTTCAACCAATCTGCTTCAATTCCGGAGGTGAGGTGCAAAATATGCAGTCTGTGGCCGTAGGCTTGAGCGAGTTCGACGGCAAGTTGAGTTGCCAGCAGTGCAGTTACGTCATCTCTCCATTCGGCATGTGCTGCGATATCGGTGCGCGATTCGTACTCTGGGAAGCGTTCATTCAATCTCTTTTCGTCTTCAGCATGGACAGCGATGAGTCCAGCAGTTTGAGAAAAAATAGTTTCCAAGGCTTCACGCTCATTGACCAGAAGTGTGCCGGTTGAAGAACCCATGAAGATTTTGATACCACATATTCCGGGAATGGCTAGAGGTGCGTCGGGCGTTCCAACAGCTTCCTGAAGTTTTTCGACGTTATCCGGTGTTGCTCCAATGAAGAATCCATAGTTGTTGACGCATTTTGCGGCAGCCGTATCCAACTTCATTTGCATTCCAGGTAGGTCGACGATGGATGGCTTGTTGTTTGGCATGTCAAGAAACGATGTCACTCCACCGCTTACTGCGGCAGCCGAGCCGCTGCCTAAATCTTCTTTTTCGGGTTGCCCAGGATCACGAAAGTGAACTTGTGGGTCAATCGCTCCAGGTAAGAGGTGAAGGCTCGAGCCATCAATCAGAAGTTCGCCGTCGTGATGTTCAAGAATTTGGGGTTCGGAAATCTCCGTAATCACGCCGTCTACTGTTCGAACGTCAGCATGTTTCGTTTCGTTCGGTAAAACGACTGTTGCTCCAACAATTAGCATGTTTCCACGGGTATCTGTACCGTCCATATTACCAATTGAGTGAATCCACTCCTTGAACTATACGATGGGCATTTATCTACGACGGGCAGATTTCGGTCGGAAAGCATTGCATACACTATCGACCGAATCAATGTAAGGACCTCCAAGAAGGTCGACACAGTAAGGAACTGCTTTCCAAATTTCGTCAATCGTTTCTCGAATTGATTTTGGCCGGCCCGGGAGATTGAACAGGAGGCACTTGCCCCGAATACCTCCGATTTGCCTTGAGAGAATGGCAGTTGGAACATACTGGAGAGAGATGGCTCTCATTTGTTCTCCAAAACCTGGAAGTATTTTCTCACACACACTTTCCGTTGCTTCTGGAGTCACGTCTCTTTGGGCGGGTCCAGTGCCTCCAGTCGTAACAACGACATGGCAACCAATCTGGTCGCTCATTTCAATGAGGGTTGATTCAATGTGTGCTCTGTCATCAG
>JAQXFL010000061.1 GCA_029250345.1 Candidatus Poseidoniaceae archaeon | reverse complement strand
GTTCCATTGCCGCCAGTTCCGTTACCGCCAGTTCCGTTTCCAGTTCCATTGCCGCCCGTCCCGGTGCCGTTACCGCTGGAGCCATTGGTATAGTTAGCCCACCATGCAGCCAAGTCAGGTTCAAATTCGACATCGAGGAGCAACGTGTCTTCTACGGAGCCTAAGTTTTCAACTCCAATCGAAAAGGTACTGTTTGAACCAGACTCCATCGAAGTAAGTGGCCCACCCATTTGCGAGAGGTCTAACGATGGATTATACGATGGGGCAACTGAAACATAAATCGTAATTGAACTGCTGAAGTTTTGATCAGGTTCAGTAACATGAATATCAAAAGAGCCACTGTCGGTTGAGAGAGCACCTTCACTCAGGCGGACAACAATGGTTGTGTTTTTGCTCCATGTTGGGAACACATTTTCCACTGTATTCTCACTCGGGATTACCTGCCAAACGGATGAGAGACCGGAAGTGTCGACGGTGACGTTGAACGATTCAATAGCAGTAGCATTGTTCCCGATAGTCAAAGTCACGTTTCCGGATTCGCCTCCCATGAGAACGACATGTGATGTATCTGTTGACAACAAGATGCTTTGGTGAGCGCTGACTTGCAAGGCAAGTGGAGACATGCTCGCAAACAGCAATACGAGTACGAAGGCGACGGCGCGAATTGGGCGAGACGACATAAGACCAAGTCAAGCCACCCATGCATACCACTTGAGTGAATCGGCCCTTAGGGCCGTTCAAAACTGGCTTTTTCAGTTGAGCAACGAGTCGATTCGACCTTCCTCAATTTGCTCCCAAGGGAAACTTCCATCGGAACCCGGGTTACGACCAAAGTGACCGCCGGACGCAGTCACTGAATAAATTGGGTTAAGCAGTTTGAGATCTCGGGCAATCGCCCCAGGACGGAAGTCAAACGTTGATTTTACACGCTCAGCAATTTCACGTTCTGGGACTGTGGATGTTCCAAAAGTTTCGACACGAACGCTCACTGGCTCCGCGATTCCAATCACATAGGCCAGTTGGATTTCACAACGAGATGCGAGGCCGGAAGCAACGACGTGTTTGGCAGCCCAGCGAGATGCGTATGCTGCAGAACGGTCGACCTTCGACGGATCTTTCCCAGAGAAAGCCCCACCACCGTGTCGACCCATGCCGCCGTAAGTGTCAACGATGATTTTACGCCCAGTCAAGCCTGCATCGGCGTATGGACCTCCGGGGTCTGCAAAACGACCGGTACCGTTGACCACTACTTTGCAATCTTCGTCAAGAAGATTGGCGGGTATGACTTCTTTCACGACGTGTTCATGCACTTGCGAACGTACGTATTCCAATTCCTCCTCTTCAGAGCCATTAAATTGGTCTTTCAGTTTGTCATCGTGTTGGATAGCAATAATGACGGTGTGAACACGGGATATCTCACCGTTTTCGTCATACTCCACAGTTACTTGTGACTTTCCATCTGGCCTAGACCAAGGTAGAATTCCTTGTTCTCGAACTTGAGTGAGGCGACGGGTCAGGCGCTGAGAAAGTGCTGCTGCGAGCGGGAAATATCGACCTTTGAGTTGCTCGAAATCCTCGGTTTCGGTGCAGGCATATCCGAACATCAAACCTTGGTCTCCTGCTCCCTGAGCGAGCAAGTCTTGATTGACACCTTGTGCGATGTACGACGATTGGGTCGTGATATGCACTTGAACTTCAGTATACTGCGAGGTGGTTGCATCCATACCTATTGCGTGCGACGTATAGCCGACTTGAGCAGCAGCTTCACGAGCCACTGCTTCATAATCTGGTGCTGCGCCACTGAGTGAAACTTCACCTGCAAGCACAATGAGCCCCATGTCTTCCTTTCCTTTCACACATGTTTCAACAGCAACACGAGCATTGCTGTCAATGGCCAAACAGGCATCAACAATTGCGTCTGAAATGGTATCGCATAGCTTGTCAGGATGGCCGCGTGTTACTGATTCGGATGAAAAGAGGTCTCCAGTCATGGCTGTGGCGCTTAGCCCGGCATATATGAATAAACCGCCTATTCCAACTCCGTAATATTCTGCAAAGGCATATTTGACACGAATATACACAACTACTCTACGGATTGACAACCGAAAAGGAACGAATGGTTGATGTCCTCTCCCCTTACCCGGCGTAATATGAGCACTTGGGTTCCGACTGCATACCGCACGCACACACTTGGTGAAATTCAAAGCAAAGGCGCTGAACTCATCGACCAAGAAGTAACCGTATCTGGATTCATGGAAGCAAACCGAGGCAAAGGCGCCATATGTTTTGTCGACCTTCGAGACGGTACTGGAATTACACAAATTTTCCTGAAGAAAGACAACATTGGTGAAGAAGAACTCGATATGGTTCAACGCATGACCCGTGAATCAACCTTACAATTCACCGGTACTGTTTCTGAAAAGCGCCCACCGAAGACCAAAGAAGGCGAACCTGTGCCACCTCCTGCGTACGAAGTCATCGCAACATCAGTGAACGTCATTGCTCGTGCCGAGGCACCACTTCCTCTCGGCGTGACTGACACGGTCCACGTTGCTCTTGACACCCGCCTAGACAATAGATTCCTTGATCTGCGACGCTCGCATGTCAATGCCATGTTCCATTTGCGAGGAAAGATTCTCCAATACGGCCGTGAAGCACTGATTAACGAAGGATTCTTTGAAACGCACACGCCTAAAATTGTGGCTACTGCAACTGAAGGCGGAACGGACCTGTTTCCGATGATGTACTTCGACACCCCTGCATTCCTCAACCAATCACCGCAGTTGTTCAAACAACTCTGCATGTCCGGGGGGCTCGAAAGAGTGTTTGAGATTGGACCTGCATTCCGTGCCGAAAAGCACGACACTTATCGACACTTGAACGAATTCATCTCGTTTGACATCGAATGCTCTTGGGCAAACGATGAGGATGTCATGGGTGTTCTTGAGCGCATGATTCACCACATGTGGAAATCGGTTTCTGAAGACCCGGAATCCCAACAACACATCGCTACAATCAACGCCTTTAGAGCGACTCAAGACGAAGAACCAATCGAAGTCATCGTCCCCGAACTGCCGTTCCCGAGACTTTCCTACTGCGACGCCATTGCAACGATTCAACGGAAAGGTGGAGAAATCGAATGGGGCGACGATATTGACGCAGAGAACTCAGACCTCTTAGCTGAAGATTTGCCCCAATTTTACTTCCTCCCACGCTGGCCAATGGACCTCAAGCCGTTTTACATCCACCATGTCGAAGGTGAGGATGGGAGTACTGGCCGTCAACTCAGCCGTGGGTTCGACCTTAATTTCGGCCGTGATGAACTGACATCCGGTGGACAAAGAGAGCACCGAATGGATGTGCTCATTGAAAACCTAAAGGCAATGGAACTTGACCCAGAAGAATTTGAGTTTTATGTTGCTGGATTCCGTCATGGAGTTCCTCCTCATGCAGGATGGGGGCTCGGTGTTGAGCGTATTTTGATGAAACTCACTGGCTCAAAGAACGTGCGAGAAACGGTTTTGTTCCCGCGTGACCGACGTAGAGTGAGTCCCTGATTTGTTCGACGAAGTCTTCTTGAACCGCCGCTTTGAGCAGGCATTATGCACGAACTGATCTACTTCAACTCACCTGGATATGCCGAGCCAACCCGCTTTTGTTTGGAAATTTCAGAACTGCCCTGGAAGAATACGACCGTCGATTGGGAAGGTTACCAAGCCCTCAAACAAAGCGGAGAACTGCCATGGGGATTCTTACCTGTACTCAAAACTCCTCAAGGCACAATCGCAGAATCCAATGCATTGATGAGATACGCCGCTGCTGTTGCTGGACTCGAACCTGAAGATCTCTTTGTACGCGGAAAGGTTGATGAAATCATCGAACTCATTCAAGGATGGAGAACCGATTTCACTCCGACGTTTCGTATCGAAGACCTTGAAGAGCGTATCGCAGCACGCAAAGCCCTGTTCGTTGAAGGGACAAAACTGGACCTCGGTTTGAAAGACTTGGAATCACTGTACAACAAATCGACCACTGGATGGTTAGCAGATACCGAAGACATGACGCTAGCGGATGTCAAAGCCTTCCTCAACATCTTCATGATGTTTTCAGGGCAGTTTGACGGGATTGATGTCGCAATGGCACAAGCTTACCCTACGCTCTTGAAGTACCATGATAAAGTAGCAAATGATCCTCGAGTGAAGGCATACTACGATCGAGAGGATGAATACCGATGGGTGTTCAAGCCTGGCGCATTTGATCTCAAATGAATCTCAGAGAAGGTCTTCAGGCTCATCACGGCTTGTGAATCGCGAAACATTACCGTCAGCGTTGATGACGAATTTTGCAAAGTTCCAGCGAATATCACCTGTGTAACCTGAAGCATCAGATGATGTTGATAGAGCCTGAAACAATGGTGTGGATGCATCTCCTTTGACGTCAATCTTCGCCATCAGTGGAAAATCAACTTCGAACTTTCCTGCTGTGAAATCACAGATTTCTTGATGAGTTCCAGGTTCTTGAGCACCGAACTGATTGCAAGGAAAACCAACGACCGTAACTCCATCTTGCTGAGAGAGTGTTTGCAAGCCAGCGTATTGACGAGTAAAACCACATGCACTTGCGACATTAACAACGACCCAATGCTCAGTTCCTTCGTGACCGAGCGCCCTCAAAGTAGTGTTCTCGCCGTTCATGGTTTTTATCTCAATGTCTAATGGGTTGTTCATGTCTTCACAGCGTGGGGTTCTGCACTTCAACTCTTGTATTCGTTTCGAAGAGCAAGGGTGATAGACGATATGCGATGTGAGAACCATATGGCCGTCGACCGTATGCAATGGGGTGCTGAGGAATGGCAATTTGCCGACCTGTATATGCCAGACGACCCTTCACCTTACCAGAAGGGACCTGGCATCCCTTGTGTAATGCTCATTCACGGTGGCTTTTGGAAAACGAAGTGGACCAGTGAACTGATGAAACCCATTGCTGAAGACCTTGCAGAAGCTGGAGTTGCCGCATGGAACATCGAATTCAAGGGATGGAGTGAAGGTGACGAAGGCGTTTGGATGGATACCTTGTCTGACGTAATGCGTGCTTGGGGTCAGTTGGCTTTGTTGCCGGGCATCGATGTTACCCGCTCCATGGTTATGGGCCATTCAGCTGGCGGTCACCTTGCCCTTTTATTGGCATCCAAAGCAGAGAGAAAGCCTTGGCTGGCCATCGCTCAAGCACCTCTTACCGACTTGGTGAGTGCCGACAGAGCACAACTCTCAGATGAGGGCGATGCTGTTCGAAGATGGATTGGATGCAGCCCAGAGGAAGACCCAACGCTTTGGAGTCAACTGAATCCAGTGGACCATTCACCTGTTGCACCGGTGTTGTTGATACACGGAGAAAAGGATGTTGATGTGCCGAAAGAACAGTCCGAGACGTATGCTCGAGTCATGTCTGCTAAAGGTACAGATGTGCAGAAGTTGTGGCTACCCGGCGACCATTACTCCATCATTGATGTCGCTTCAGATGATTGGTTGGTCGAATTGGATGCCATCCTCGACTGGCTTTAATGAACAGAAGAGCCTTTGAAGAGCACCCTCTGCCGAGTACATGGACCTCCTCGGTAACGACTACCCCTATTCGACCAGCGCCCTCACTGGCAAGCATGCCCTGGTATGTGGAGCAAGCAAGGGCATCGGCGCTGCAACAGCAAAAATGCTTGCTAAAGCCGGCGCAAATGTAACCGTATGCGCTCGAAATGAAGAGGCTTTGAATCAACTTTGTCAAGAACTGAAAACGCTCGGAGATGGCAATCACCATGCTCTGCCACTGGATCTTGAAGATACTGAATCGATACGAACAGCAGTTTCTGATTTACTTCAACAAAGAGGCAACATACACATCCTCATCAACAACGCAGGAGGGCCTCCCGGGGGCCCGCTTCTTGCAAATACGGTGAGTGATTTTGAGGCTCCATTCAAACGCCATCTCCATGCTGCTCATACGCTGACACAAATCATCAGTCCTGGCATGGAAGAGGAAGGATATGGACGGATTGTCCAAATTATCTCGACTTCCGTGAAAGAACCAATCCCGAACATTGGCCTTTCCAACACCCTTCGGGGAGCAATGGCTTCATGGGCCAAGAGTTTGTCGAGAGAATTGCCACCCTGCATTACCATCAACAACGTACTTCCAGGTTTCACCAACACCGAACGCTTGGGTTCATTGGCTTCTTCCATCAATCAACGCACAGGAAAAACAGTCGAAGAAGTCCACAGCGGTTGGATGAGCCAAGTTCCGATTGAACGGTTAATCGAGCCTCTTGAAACGGCATCCGCAATCACCTTCCTCACTTTGCCTGCTTCAGGTGGCATTCGTGGTGTCAGCCTCGCCGTTGACGGTGGACGCTTGCGTGGAATATGATTATCTTCTGATATCGAACCAGATTGGATAATGGTCTGATATATCGCTGTCAGAGAAGGACGTGTCAACGCCCCAAGTGCCAACCAAGCGACCATCTAAGTCACCGTTCGTAACGATTCGGTCATAGGCACAATAACTGTCTGAAACGGTTGTATCAACATTGTTTTCAATAATCCAGGTGTAATTCGAATGAGCCAAAGGAGAATTAGATAGCTCGTTCGATGAAACATAGGAGCATGCAGCGTTGAAATCACCGAGAATGACCACTTCATCCTCTTCAGAATTGTTTTCCAGATATGTATTCACTACGTTGTGGAGAGCATTGATTTCTCCAATTGTCTCATCGCCCGGCTTGGTGTGTATCGTGATGAGGCTCAGATCAAAGCCTGTCCCAGTACCGTTCTCATCGAGCAGTTCGAACTGTCCGATGAAGGGTTCTCGTTGGAAGTCATCGTTGACGCTGTCGTTGTGCAACGTTCCGTTCCCCATCGCGTAAAACACAGAGGTGTTGTAGTAAAACGCATATTGCTCCTGAGAGGATTGGTCGTCGTCTTGAAGCCCACTACGCGGGCTGAGAAGCATTTCCCATGCCGTCGGAGACTTGGCATTAATGGCATCAAGGAAATCATAAGGAACTGTTTGGTCGATATCCTTGATTTCTTGGACTGCAACCAAATCGTAGGTAAGAACGATATCAACCAACGCATCAACGACTGCAGGTTTACTCATTTTGGTTTCACCGAACACTTTGATGTTGAACGAAGCGATACGTGCGACTTCTGAGCGATTGAGTTCCGGTGCACGAGCATCGTTCGTCGAAGTGTTGTTTTCGATGTATATCGTCGTCGTCTCATCCTCGCCTGGAACCAGCACATAGACGACATCCGAATCGTCGGACATAATCGACTGCAGAGCAATCGGGGCTAGGATGAGAATGGCTGCAAGGCTTAACCCCTGTAGGTACCCATCGTAATTTCCCATACGATGCCCATGATGGAACTCTGTTATCAAGGTTTAACTTTGAAAATGAGAAACACATAGGTTCTTGACGCGTGGTGACTGCGACGAGGCATGAACGGAGAAGTCAACGCTGAGCAGGCCCGTAAAATCTTGGACATGCTCACTGCTGGTGGAGCAATGGACGACATCAATACTCCACTGGCCCTTCGACTCATCCCCTTAGCGCAGGAACTCGATGACATTGAATTGTCCGAACGCCTATTGCACCATGCCAAACAAAACGCTGCTGATGAAATCGAGCAAGGTTGGGCAGACTTTGAAGGGCACAAATATTCAGGTGCCGAGGTCGACCTCTTTACGGAATTGGCAGTCAAATCCGAACTGATTGAGGGCGGTGCTCCACTCGCTGCTGCTGTATTCCATCATGTCGCACTTCTGCATCTCGGCAAAGAAGAATATGAGGAGGCGCAAACTTTCGCAAACCGTTCCATCAGACTTCGAGAGTCCATTGAAGACGAGTCCGGCATTTCGTACGGACTTGCGTTATTGGAAACATGTGCGAAAAGAATGAACGACCACGACACTGCGATTGTCCACGGTACTCGTCGTATTGAGTTGGCTCTGAAAATGAAAGATGAAGAAGCACAAATCGAAGCAATGGCAGACCTCGCACATTCACAGGCCACCATCGGAAACTTCGCTGCTGCCAAAGATTTGTATGAACAATCGCTCGAACTCGCCGGTGAGTTGGAAGACCTTTCTGGTCAACTCGTTGCACGGTGGGGGCTTGCCGACATCGCAGAGATTGCTGAAGACTACGAGTCTGCAATGCTGCAACTCTCGGATTGCCTCCACACGTTCATCAATGCAGGTTTGCCAACTCCAATCGCAGTCCGTCAAAGAATCGAGGACCTCGCTGATTTCAACAACCGTAGTTCAAATTCAAATCAAGGCTGAAATCCAGACTGTTTATCCACACTCGTTATGATGTGGGTTCGACTGGGAGTATTGGTGCCCCCCATGGACCATGACATATTTTTCTCAATCAGTCAGACACCTGATGCCAAAGGACATGTACCTACTGAGCAAGATATGTTCCAAAACTACTTCCAACAACTCAAGGTTGCTGATTCACTTGGATTCGGGGTTGGATGGATTGCTCAGGCCCATTTATCGACCGTAACTCAGCAATTAAATTCGAAACCGGTCGTACCGCATTGGAAAGGTGAAGTTGGTCTTTGTACCGATTTCCCTCAGCTGGCAATGGAATCCTTTCGCCAAACCAAAAACATCGAAATCGGCAGTGCTGTCGTCTCGATTCTAGCATCCGGCGGCCCTATTGCTCAAGCCGAACGCATCGCAAACACACTCCAGTTACACGGACTCAACCCCGATGAAAATCGAAAATTGCACATCGGTTTCTCCGCTGGACGATTCGAATTTATGGCAAGGCCCTATGGCATTGTACCACGAAATTCGATTGAAGAGGCAGCATGGCCCGCTCTCCGTGGTCAAATTTTCATGGAAGCAAGTGACATTTTCTTGAAACTCCTTCGTGGCGATGTTGTCAATTCGAACTCCACGTATGAAACCGTCCTCACTCGAGCGAATTTTCGCAGCGATGAAGATTGGGTGAAGGTGCAGAATGCAGCAGTAGAGTTCGAACAATTAAACGATGCACCTGAGGAAATTAACATCCCAAAACGGTACGTGTTTGAAGATTTGAAAATTATTCCGTGCACCTTCCGAAGAGAATTATTAGGCCTCATAGCAGGTACACATGACCCACGTGCTCAGAAGTATCTTAACACAATCTTACCGGTTAAAGTGTTCAATCTTTCAATTACCAAACCGGAGGTTATTGATGCGACTCACGAAAGAATGAGTGAGGTATTCCATCCTGATGGCGGCTCATGGAAGCGCAGTGACATGCCACGAACCTCGTTTGTGTTCTTGAACGCAGAAGAAGGCCTTTCTTCAGAGGAACAGAGTATGGCTGCTCATCGAGAAGCCAAAGCGGCTTTGGGAGCATACTGGAACGCACTTGAAGGAACGATCGACCCGTCGAAAGTCGACAATGCTGCTCAAAATGCACTCATTGGGAACGCAGAGGAGATTGCCCAGCAAATCGTTGAACGTTTCCATCCAGAAGACCGAATCATGGCTTGGTTCGATTTCTTCAATCACGACTCGGAAAGGGTCTGTCGAGATATGACCGCCTACATGCAACAGGTCGCACCTCGGGTTGAAAAAATACTTGCAGGAGCGTGAAAGAATGGCAATTGAGCACAGCACTCCATCAGCAGTTGAGCCCGGCAAGCCCGGCAGTTCCCTCTACCCTGAATCACCACTCGGCGAGAAAATCGAGGGTATTCCAACCGGCCGAGAAGTGGCTTGGGAGCCTTTAGTCGATTATCGAAGAAATGGTGTATCGGAGACGACCATTCACGGAGCAATTGCTTGGTCACACGGCGATGAAGTCATCCATTCCTTTGGAGGAAATGTATTGTGCTACGGACGTTCGATGATGAAACCATTCATGCTTAAGGCATTCACCGAGGAACTGGCAGATACCACTTGGGAACAGAAAGCGATAGCTGTGGCATCACACAACGGCGACACAGAACACGTTGCTGCCGCTCAATCACTCCTAGCGCAGGAGGAATGGCCTCTCATGCTCACTCCACTTGATGTGCCATTGATTCAATTTGGCCGTCAAGTCAGAAGGCCTCGCCGATGGTATCACACTTGTTCGGGAGAACACGCAGCAATCTTACTTGGTTGCCGTAAAAAAGGCTGGAATCGTGCAGGATATACGCTACCTACTCACGAGGTATTCGATGCCTACATGGCTGAATTGAGAACTTACCTCGGGGAAGAATGGAAACCTCTTCGTATAGCAAAAGACGGATGTGGGCTTCCCACGGTGTCCAACACCGTTGCTGAACTAGCACAAATCTATGCTGGACTTGTGCGTGATAAAGATAAAGATTGGATTTGGGAGGCAATGGTTCGTCACCCTGACCTCGTTGGAGGTTTCAATCGCCTCGAC
Organism: Candidatus Poseidoniaceae archaeon; assembly: GCA_029250345.1. GTDB lineage: Archaea > Thermoplasmatota > Poseidoniia > Poseidoniales > Poseidoniaceae > MGIIa-L1. The sequence continues at coordinate 6,789 of JAQXFL010000061.1, read as the reverse complement.
TCAACCGTTCTCAAGGCTGGTGAAGGAAAGGTCATCGCTAAGGAGGGCGCTGATGGACTACTTGGACTCGCCATAGAACACCCAGATTACCCGAAAGGACTCGGAATTGTCGTTAAAATCGCTCACGGCTGGAACTCCCAAGCCATGTGGTATGTTGCCCGTGCCGTTCTCGGTGTACTTGGGATAAACCTACGCAACCCATACCCACTGCACAGACAAAAAGCATTCATTGTCCCAGGAATTGTACCGGAACATTACCTTCCGCACCTGGAAAAGTTACCGACATGGGATGAATGGGATCCGGATCAAGACAGATGGCTGTACGATGTGGAGATGTGAGCATGCTCGAAGTCAAGAACTACATCGGCGGAGTGTTCCAAGCCGCGTTGGATGGAGAAACTCTTGAAGATTACAACCCAGCAACTGCGGAGTGTATTGCAACGATTCCACGCTCAAAAACGAGTGATGTCCAAATGGCTGTCGATGCTGCGCACTCAGCACAATCCGAATGGGGAGCTCTTTCAATGCTTGAACGCGCAGATTGGCTCGACCGCATCGCTGATGCACTCGAAAAGAAACATGAGCATATTGCTCAGACTGAATCGATGGATACTGGGAAGCCAATTTCACTTGCTCGACGCGTGGATGCCTCGCGCTCGGTCAGTAACTTTCGATTCTTTGCTGGTTTCAGTCGTGAACAATCTGAAATGACGTTTGAAATGGCTGATGCCATGAACTATGTCCACCGTTCACCGGTTGGAACAGTTGGTCTTATCACACCGTGGAATCTACCGCTGTATCTTCTTAGTTGGAAGGTCGCACCTGCACTCTTGATGGGAAATACAATTGTTGCCAAGCCGAGTGAAATAACACCGCTCACTGCCAATGTTTTGGCGGAAACATTGCATGAATTGGACTTACCCGCTGGAGTGTTTAACCTCGTGCATGGATTGGGACCTGAGGTAGGCCAGTCCATCCTCGAAGCACCCGGAATCAAGGGTATTTCCTTTACCGGTGGTACTGCGACCGGAAGAATTGTGGCACGAACTGCTGCGCCTATGTTCAAGAAATTATCATTGGAACTTGGGGGTAAAAACGCTACAATTGTTCTCAAAGATGCCGACCTCACACTTGCTGTTGACGGTGCAGTACGGGCTGCCTTCACCAACTCTGGGCAAGTGTGCCTCTGTGGTTCACGAATTCTCGTTGACTCGACAATTGCGGAAGAGTTCACCAAGCGTTTTATCGAAAAAGTCAATTCAATCAAGATTGGCAATCCCTCTCTTGATGAGACGGTCATGGGATCAGTCATCTCACCAGAGCATCTCGAAAAAGTCGAGTCGTACATTGAGTTGGGACTTGCCGAAGGAGGAACTGTGTTGACGGGTGGAACTCGAGCAATGACTGGCTTCACGGGCCCTGATGGTGTTGGAGCCTTTTTGCGACCAACGGTTGTATCTAACTTACCTTATACCTCCCGATGTGCAACTGAGGAAATCTTTGGTCCAATGGTGACGCTTCATACATTTGACTCTGAAAAGCAAGCCATCGTCATGGCCAATCATTCCGAATACGGCCTTGCAGGTTCTGTTTGGACCAAGGACCTTGAACGTGGTCGGAGCTTTGCGACAAAAATTGAAACTGGAATCGTTTGGGTAAATACCTGGCTGCACAGAGACCTAAGAACACCGTTCGGCGGCGTCAAAAACTCAGGTGTAGGAAGAGAAGGCGGCAAATGGTCGATGGAATTCTTTTCGGAAATGACAAACGTTTGCGTCAAAAACCCAGATTCTCCTGAGTAAACATATCTTCAAAAGGTGAACGCCGGTTTTGGAACTATGTCTCAACTGCCGCTGTTCGTTCTCCCGATGGTATTGATGCCAGGAGAAATTCAAGAATTACGAATCTTCGAGCCAAGATACAGACAAATGCTTGATGACTGCTTGCTTGATGAGAATAATTTTGGCGTGGTGTTGAACGACCCGTTCTCACCAACAAATGCTTGGGATGGTCCAAGAACACACGGTTGCGAGGCCGAAATTCTCCATCACGAAACAAAAGGCAGCAACCATTTCGTACAAATTATTGGTCGAAGGCGATTTACGGTTACCGATGTCACTGCTCCAGCATTGCCGCCGTTTAGTGCACCGATGTTTGAAGAAGTAGTGGAAGACGATGGAATCTTGCCCGATGTCCAACAATTGCTTGACATGATTCCGGTCGATGCCGAGCATTCAAAACTCTACATCAGTGCAAATGTGGAGTTCCATGCCATGGATTCGAACATTACTGAAGAACAACAATCCATTCTCAAAGGAATGATGAACCACGTCCTAACCCGGATTGGAACGGTCTTGCGCATCGAAGACGATCTTTTAGAAATGTGGGTGAGCGAGCGGGTTGATCGAACAATCGACGAAGATTCGGATTCAATTTACGCTGTTGCCGGCCTCATACTCTCGACCCTCGAAGCAAAACAGCAAATCCTTGCATCCTCAACCATTGACGAGGCGATTGAAGAATTGTTACACAATGTGGCCATGGTTCAAGACGACGAGGAATGAAGTCCTGCGAGGGTTTCAAATCAAACATAACCGTGGCACATCCATGTCGGTTCACAAGGAAGCGCGCAAGATTACCACACACACACTTCAGGAGATGAAGCGTGCTGGTGAAAAAATCACCATGCTGACCGCTTACGATTACTCCCTGGCTAAACTTGTTGACAAAGCGGGTGTCGATGTCATCTTGGTCGGAGACTCTGCGTCGAACGTCATGGCCGGACAGGTCACAACCGTACCGATTACACTTGAACACATGATTTACCACGCTCAATGTGTCCAAAGAGCAGTCGACCGTGCATTGATTGTCGTCGATATGCCCTTTGGTACATACCAAGGAAACTCTGCTATCGCACTGGAATCTGCAATTCGAATCATGAAAGAATCTGAGGGTCATGCCGTCAAGCTCGAAGGCGGTGCTGAAATATTGCAATCCATCGAGCGAATCCTTACTGCCGGAATACCCGTAATGGGCCATCTTGGCCTAACACCTCAATCCATCTACAAGTTTGGAACATACACTGTTCGTGCGAAAGAAGATGAAGAGGCTGAGAAACTTATTGAGGATGCAAAGTTACTCGAAAAGGCCGGCTGCTTTGCAATCGTATTGGAGAAAATACCTCGCGAACTTGCTAAAAAAGTCAGTGAAGCCATCTCAATACCTACGATTGGAATCGGAGCAGGACCTGACTGCGATGGACAAGTGTTGGTTCTTCATGACTTGCTTGGAATCACAATGGACTTCTCACCACGTTTCCTGCGACGCTACCTCAATCTTGCTGATGAGATTGATGGCGCTATCAAGAGTTACTGTTCGGATGTACGCTCGGGAGATTTCCCGAACAACGATGAAAGTTACACTTCGTGATTACAGTTGTGCGTAGACGAAGACACTACCTGCAAATGCACCCAAGTCAATAGCAAAGGCGTGCCACAAGCCGTATCGGAATGGAGGGAGGTCATATCTCCCCCAATCCGTACTGATCCAAACCCAAACCAGCAAGGCACCGTATCCTCCGCAAAACACTGCGCCCCAGCCGGAGAGCCATATCACTGAAAAAATGAGACCGAGGAGCGAGAGGCCAAGCGTATATTCCTTCCATCGGGACATTTCATCACCGACCAAAACCCGATACAAAAGGGGTGATAACAGGATGCTGATGAAAAACGCACCGTGAATAGGATTTGGCAGATTGATCTCACCGATGTTCGGCATTACACTGTATTGCCAGAAACCACCGAAGATTGCACCAAGTAAAGCAGGGGCGATGATATGCCGTAGTCCAGTATCAAAATCAAAGGCTCGAAGTAAGAACCGATTTTGAATTGGCACCTCGGCGCCTACCTCATCTTGCTCCATGGTCCTGCCAAATGTCCGTGTTGTTTGAGGGTTCGGTTGGAAGAGGGAGAGAAGCGACATTCTCCGATGCCGATATAATCCCCCGATGCATCGGTTTGTCCATGTCGAAGGGCGAAATCGTCGCTGGCTGCTTAGCACCTCATCCGCCGCATTTGGTTTATGCAGAGAATCCTGAGCAAAATGAGCCAACCGCTGAAGGCGGGTGGGAACAATTACGTTGGGGATATGAGCGCTTGCGAGAATCGCTGGCTGATGTTGAATACGATACGATCGTTTTGCTTTCACCCCATTGGCAGACATACATCGGCACGCACTTTCTCGGCTTGCCTAAATTCAAAAGTCTCTCTGTCGACCCAGTCTTCCCGAACTTGTTCCGATACCACTACGACTTGGATATCGATGTTGACTTAGCTCGCCAGATACACGACAAGGCAGCGGACGCTGGACTCGCCGTCAAGATGATGGAAAACCCAGACTTCCGAGTGGACTACGGAACCATAACGACTGGACACATGTTCAACCCACAATGGGACAAGCCGTTGGTGGTTTTGTCGAGCAACCGTTCCAGAGATTACTATTCCGTCGAAGTGATGCAAGAAATGATGATGGAACTCGGTCGAGTGACACGCGAAGCAATTCTCGCCAGCGGCAAGAAAGTGGTTGTACTCGCCAGTAACTCACTTTCACACCGACATTTTACCACTGAATCAGCCATCCCTGAAGATATGAGCAAGGAACATATTACCAGCCATGCAATGCACTTATGGGACATGCGAATGATTGAATATTTCCGAACTGGACAATCGCAACGTATTCTCGACGAGATGCCTGAGTTTACCGAACAAGCAATCGCAGAGAGTGACGGAGGCGGATTGTCTTGGCTTCTCTCAACCCTTGACATCCCCAACTACCCAGGGATATTGCACGGTTACGGCACCATCATTGGCACAGGGAATGCAATCGTTGAATGGCCTGAGCGAAACCACAAGGAGGCGAGCGAATGAGTGATGGGAAATTGGTAGGATCGTACATCGTACCTGTCCACCCGCATACTGTTTTGGCAGCAGACCAAAACGAAGGTTGGGGGCGTCTACGTGATGCTTTTGGAGAAGCTGCTCAGCGAATCAAAGACAGTGATGCAGACCTGCTCATCATCTACTCGACCACGTGGCCAAGCATCATTGGACACCAAATCATTGCGGACCCAAATCCAGAATGGGTCATGGTTGACAATGACTTTCATGATTTGGGATCCATACCCTATTCGTTCAACATTGACGAAGAATTTGCGCATGCATGGAATCAGGCCAACGAAAACCGCGGACTCAAGAGTCGTACTGTAGCATACCATGGATTCCCAATCGATGTTGGCTCAGTTGTCGCACTCAAGTTACTGAATCCAGATAATGCAATTCCTGCTGTCATCGTTTCATCCAACGTATATGCTAACCGTGCTGAAACGACTGTTCTTGCTAAAGCGTGCATGGATGTGGTCAAGGCGACTGGACGAAAAGCCGTAGCAGTTACTGCAATGTCATTATCGAACAGAATGTTCACAAAACCCATAGACCCAAAAGACGACAAAATCCACTCTCTCAAAGACGATGAATGGAACCGTAAGATCCTCGAGTTCTTGGGCGAAGGTCGGCTCGAAGATGTCGGTCAACTTTCTCGCACAATACATCGCCAGATACGAGTCAACAAAGTGGTGGCTTTCAAACCGATGTGGTGGCTTTCTGGAATGAATCAAAACAGGAACAATCTCACAGGTGAAGTTCTGGCATACGAAGCAATTCACGGTGCAGGAGGCGCTGTAGTTCATCTCGACCCTGCTGCATCAGGAGCTGGCGACAAAGAATACGATGAAGACGACGTCGAATATTTCTTGGGAGAAAGGAATGTCCTCGATGCCCAAAGTGACGAAACTGAGACTGTGAGTGACCCTGTGTCTGCCAAACCCGCAAATTCAAACGGCCCAGCATTGTGGGAACCCACTGTAAGTAAAGACTCTGTCAACAGCTCTGCAGCGCCTAAACCTGTAGGCGCCTACCCTCATGCCCGTCGCGTTGGTGACCTGTTGTATCTCTCTGGAGTCGGCCCACGGCAACCCGGAACCAACTCCATACCAGGCGGACCAATACACGACGCAGATGGCCAACCCCTCGACTACGACATCAAGGCACAGACGCATGCAGTTGTCCAAAACATCACCCGCATCCTTGAAGAAGCGGGAGGTTCAATTAATGATGTTCTCGATGTTACTTCTTTCCTCGTCGATATGGACCGAGATTTCAAAGGTTACAACGAAGTTTGGGCAGAAACATTGGGTAAAGTTGGACCAACTCGCACGACCCTTGCCATCCGTGCCTTACCCACTCCCATTGCTGTTGAAATGAAAGTTATTGCAAAGGCACCGGCCAAGAAATAACTTCCGGATTCCGACACAATGTCACTTTAATAGATACAAGATAATAAGTTCCATCGTTGCTTGTAGTCGAATGTCAGGCCTTTAATGGTCGGAAAGCGGGGATTTGAGATGTCTGATTCAGCACCAAAAAACATCATCACAAATGCAACTGATGAGTTGAAAAATACTTTGAAGCGCACAACTGGACTTGCAGGCGTTGTAATCATCTCGCTTTCAGCAATGTTACCCGGCATCTTCGTGACACCAACATTCGCTGCTGAAATCATGGGTCCAGGAATATGGCTCGCCTATCTCCTCGCCGCCTCTGTTGTTCTTCCGGGCGCCTTATCGAAATCGGAATTGTCATCAGGCATGCCTTCCAGTGGCGGATCGTATGTGTATTTAGAGCGTACATACGGACCACTTATTGGAACCATTAGTGGTCTGGGATTGTGGGCATC
>JAQXFL010000190.1 GCA_029250345.1 Candidatus Poseidoniaceae archaeon | reverse complement strand
CAAACCAGTTTGCATCTTGTGACCCTTGAACGATGCAAACACAGTATGGATGCGGCAATAGAACTTCTTCGATCTTTTTCGATTCAGTCCTCTGGAAGCGTGCTGATTATCGACGGTGCTGCAGATACGAACATGCCTGAATGGCATTCACGAATCGAAACATTAGGATTTAATTGCGGCACAGAGAAGATTGAACTGGTACAGATACCTGCAATTTCCGGCCTGTTACGTGCAATGAAGCTCGGCGTAGGAATGGAAGCATGGTCCCTGCAGCACCTTCGGGTTCTGTACGAGCACAACAGCCTCCCATTGCTAAACGGTGGCGTTGAGCACCTTGAACACCCCAGTGAGAGAACTTGGGCGCCACGCCCTCATCCTGAGGTTTTGGAAAATATAGCGCGTTCTTTCCATGTTCGGGGTGGCCTAGGTAGCCTTTCTCGTTGGATCTCTATCTTGTCGCAAGCCACTCCGCAACTTGGTGAAAACCCTGCCCGACAGCGTCAAGCGCTTGAAGAGACTCAGTGGTGGATACTTTGTGTTGCAGAAATGTGGGCTCCGTTGATTGACGATGAATCGAGACGCTCGATTGAAGGAGAAGCGATTGGGTGCTCGTCTCAACAAAAACTTCCTCTTCCATCACGATTGAACACGGGTGGTGAATGGCTGGATGCGATGTATTCACGTCTCGATTGGACATCCTTGGCCAGCAGAACAACTGCATTTGACCGTTCACTGGCCGGGCTGCAGATGGTCCGAGAGGCGTATGAAAAGACAAACCAACAATTGAGCAGTGCAGATCTCAGTGCTCCTCAAAGTGGAGAACAATTTATCCAATATTTCGAACAAATCCTTTCGAGGACCTCCCTCCCACGCTCTCGCTCCAGCGGTAAGAATGTTCAAATCCTAACCCCTCAAAATGCACTGGGTGTTGAGGCAGACTTGATTCTTCTCGTAGGCTTGGACGTAAATGCATGGCCCATGAAGGCCTCGAAAGTTCCCTGGCTTGATGCGCCTGCACAACTCCGCCTCGGCCTGTTTTCATCCGACATTACTATTCGCCAGGGGCGGCATCATCTCCGTCACTTACTCAACGCTGGCACTGAGGTCATTGTTTTCGATACGAGTGCCGAGGAAGGTGGCGGCCCTAGTGCCCCATTGGCCGAATGGGTGGCAGAGAACAGAGCTGCTGGGACGCTCTCGGATTTTTCCAGAGAACCATCGTTTTTACCATCGGAGGCTCATCAAGAAGGGACTCCGCATCGGAGTTGGCACTGGACAGCAGGCGAGCATGGAAGCGAAACAGTATGGTTGACTCCAAGGCCATTCACCATGTCGATGGTCGATGGCCGGGCTGTTGGAGAACGAGGGGGGCATCGGGGGCGAGATATTCGGCAACGTGCCGGACTTGAATTAGCGGAAGGTGGGACTCCAGAAGCGGCGGTTCTTTCTCACACCAGTCTTGCCATTGCAAACGAACTGCCTCTCCAAAACGATCGTCACCTTCGCCAACCCGTCATGAAGAATCTTGACAACAATGAATATTTTTCTTGGGAGAATCGACAGCATCTCTTGAGTGTTGACGGTATTATCCTCCAACCAACGAAATCTCAAGTGGGAGTTGGTTCAAGCCAGCAAGAACATTGGCCGCACCTTGGTATGAAAAGGAACAGCAGATCTAGAGGGCCAGCAATTGACCCGAGGCCATTGCCAGGGTATACGTTTCCGAGTGAAATTCTCAATTCGACGCTTGGTATCCATTCAGCTCCGGTTGTACGGGAAAAGTGGTCGCAAAGCCGTTTACAATCTTGGTTACAATGCCCACGTAAAGCGTGGATGGATACACAATTGAAGGCAAGGGCTGAGGAGACGCTGAGCGAGGACCTTGAATCGCGTACACGCGGGACACTTATTCACGATGCAGAGGCTGCTTTACTGCGAAGTCATGGAGTTCCGACTGCCGAGGACGCGGTCTCATCTCCACTCCCTCTCCATCTTGGCCCAAAGGATTCAGTTGATGCGTTATGGGGCGCAGTTCTCACGTACCTCTCTGATGAAGTTCCGTGGTTGACGCGATACGATGCTGTTGCCGTTCACCGTTGCAGGGAGATGATTGGCGTTACACCTGCTGAATGGCGGTTATATCTTGAGGGTGAAAACGAACTTGAACCCAGTGGACGAATTGGACGAATGATTGAATCGGATTTTGCCCTCACTGGAGTTGCTCCTCTTGCCTGCGAGTGGGAGTTTGCATCAGGTAAAAACAGACATGTCCAAGTGGATGGAAAAGACGACTCCGGCCAAACATCATCGTTCAATTTGTCGGGAAGAGTCGACCGTGTAGACGCCCTCTTATTGTCTCCAGAGATGAAGGATGAAGCCATCAAAGACGGCGTTTTGTCCCCCTCCATAGTAGACGAAACCGTATCCTTGGAACAACCCGGTTCTGCGAATCGTTTTGTCATCATTCGTGATCTGAAAACAGTGAACGGGCCGAAGGCCACCGACAAGGGAGACAGACACAGAAAGTCGCTGTTTGACGAAGTTCAACTCGGATTATACGCTCGCGCTTGGGAACAGAGTCATCCGGGTGACCGTGTGGTAGGTGTTGGCGTTTCTGAGGTCGGAGAATCGACGACCCATTACGTTGAAATTGATTCTTCGATTTTGAAATACCTTGGTGCTGATGAGATCGGTGAACGGACCATGTATACGCAAAACCACCACCGACAACCGGGTACTGATTACACGGCAGGCAATGGATTTAGGGCGTGGATTCAGGAACGAATCCGTACAGCGAACCGTGCTATCAAGGCTGCTTCAAATGGAGCGGTTAATCCTACGCCTGGTAAGCATTGTTCATATTGTACGGTACGACAAATTTGTCCTTCAGCAACGCTTGGAGGTGAAGTGAATTGATTGTTCGTTTTAATCGCAGTCAGCGTCTTGGTCTTGACCTCGACAAGCACATTGCGTTGGATGCCGGCGCAGGTACTGGAAAAACGACGGTTATGGCGGAGCGCTATGTGCAACATCTTCTCTCTTCGGAACAGCGTGCGACTCACTTGCTTCCGACTGGCCCACGAGAATCGACTCAGGCAAGTGGTTTTTTGCGAGCACCGCCACGGCAACGAACTCCACCCAAGGAGTGGAAAGGTTTGCTGCCAAGTGAAGTGGTTGCCATCACTTTCACCAAGAAGGCTGCAGCTGAGTTGAAAGCACGAATCCGTCACAGGGTCGGCCAAAGCCGTGCTTCACCGCTTGAAAAAGGAGACTATGAGGGTATTTTCGACCCTCGAATCCGTGAGGGTGATATCGAGACCTTGATGTCAGCACTCGATGAAGCACCAATCTCGACCATTGATGCTTTCCTCTCGCAACTTGTATCGCCGCATCTTGACTTGGTCGCAGTTCATCCAAGCCGAGAGCAAATTTCTGAAGAACGCGCCCCACTTCTCATTCAAGAAGCACTCCATTCAGCTTGGCGAATTCGAACCATTGATGATGCACACGAAGCAGGAGTACGTGGACACATTGGAGCGTTCCTCGAGTCGAGGAATCGACTCGCCGTACTCCTTGGGGGACAGGAACGTTCCGCCGTGGTTTTGAGTGGAATGCTCGGCAAATCTCTGTTTGTTGAAGAGGCGTATCAAGCCATGCTCACACGAGCTCAAACACTCGGGTTCGATTGGAATGGAGTTGGGCCAATGCCTCACGAAGTCCTCATGGATATGTTCCTTGAACCCGTTCGGCACACCGTTGTTGAATTTGCTCAAACTTTGCAAAGCACCCTTTCAGAATGGGTTGATGTTTACATGGCTCATGCAGCAAGTTATGTCCACGCTTGTGAGGCCGGTATTGGAACAACTCTTACTCGATTTAACCACCTCACCGCACTGGCTCGCCAAGCACTTCCTGAAGACCAAGGCGAATGCCTGCAATGGGTCTGGCAGGTGGCTATTGCCGCAACAACAACAAGTCAATTGTCTGAAGATGAGCCTAATTTCTTCCCTAAAGGAGGCCTACCTCAAGCGAATCATTCAGAAGGTTGGCATCCCGGCCTTCTATCGAAATCTGCCGCCCGTGGCGTTTCCAAAACTCAAAAAGAAGCAGTTGTCGAAGATGCGCTTGAGGCTGGAAAAGAATTGAAAAGACTCTTGACAGGCCGGCTTGGAAGGTTGGTTTGTCTCCTTGGACGCAGTGCTTTCTTACTCAATCCTTCTTCGGAATTACCGTTTCTGCCTGAGGATTCAAAGATTTGTTGTCAAGAGGTAACTTTGTCGTTCAGTGATCTTGCACCTGAAGGGCGTCTCCGAATTTCTCACGAACTCCAAACCAATGTTCTCAACGATTTACTCGTCGTTCACCGGGGCTGCCAAGATATTTTGTCACTGCGTAAAGCCCACGAAGGCGTGCATGATTACGACGATATACAGCGCCTTGTCGCTGATTTGCTGTTGGCTCGATGCCCCGACATGGTTCGCCACGTGTACCCCCCAGAAGTGGTCCAAACTCTGGACAGACTTGGCGACGAGCCTTGGTCTGACCAACACATTTCGCGTGCCATGCGCTTGGCCGGAAACGATCAAGCGTGCTATGAAGACCTTCAACGCCGCTTCTACACTCTGCAAACAATTCGTCGTCAATATCGGGCTTTCATCATCGACGAATATCAAGACACGAATCCAGCTCACTTCCGATTGCTTGCTCGTCTTTGGGGGCGTCGTAGACTTGAGGTGGATGAACCGCAGAACCCACTGGGTCCATGGGATCCGACCGTTTGCATTGTCGGTGACATGAAGCAAAGTATCTACAGATTCCGACAAGCTGAGGTTACGGTGATGCGTCGAACCGTTGCAGCGATACAAACCGCTAACACAATCGAACAGTCTGAGCCTAGGTTGCAGCATTTGCACGCTGATGGTTGCGGCAGAGACCCACGCCCAGATGGTGCAGGTAATTCTTTCATTCAGGGATCTCAGATTGAGGGCTCGGTTGTCAAATCAAAGTTGTGGGAGCATATCGAGGTCGGATTTGAAGACGGGGAAGAACACTCAAGATTGGTATCAGATGAACGTCGAGAGCGACGACTTCTTGGGCATATTGATTTAACTTCAAACCATCGAACTCTACATAATTTGATGCGTACGATGAACGGTATGTTTGACGATGTCTTCGATGAACGGCATTATGTTCTTCCGGGTGATTGGCATGCCGAATCGCAATCACTCCATCCAGCGAGAGATATTGAGGATGAAGGTGTATTGGAGTGGCTGTTACCACTGCAGATTGGCGTTGAGGCGCCAAGCCTTGACCTTGAACAAAAGATCGATACATTTGCTGACCCCGAAGCAAAAAGAGCACATCTTGAGAATGAATTGATTGCCGCACGTTTGCAAGCGCTCGTTACACAAAGCCCAACACAAGTTTGGGATGCTTCGGTAAACGGCTACCATCCAGTAGCATCGACTGATACAACCGTACTTCCGGAAGACGTCATCATTCTTGTCCACTCTCGAAAATATATTCCAGATCTCATTCAAAGGCTTCAATCACGCGGGATTCCAGTTATGGCAGACCGGCAGGGTGCACTTCTTCAACGACCGGTTGTGTCACCTCTCCTGGCCTGTCTTGAATTGATTGCTTTCCCACATTCCCGCCATGCTGCACTGTCTATTGCACGCTCTCCAGTCTTCGGTTTTAACGATGTACAAGCCCATGCAATGATGTCGTCAAATGAAGATAAAAGCTGGTGGCAGAAAATACATCAACATGCTCCGAACGAGGCTGTTCAAAGGCTTGTAAGCCATATTGAATCTCTCGTACAACAGGGCGCCGTACACGATGTTTTTGACACGGTTCTTGACCATTCAGACCTGCTTTTATCGTATTCAGACGATACTTCGCGTCAGAATGCTGAGGCATGGTGTGCACTTGCAACCTCAATTGGAAATGAATTAGGTCACGAGGCTTCCGCAATTTTCAATCGAATGAAATCTCTCCAGTCACTCGGAGGAAAAGGTCCATCAGCCATCATCACCCCATCAGGCGGAGCAGTGCAAGTGATGACGATTCATGGCGCTAAAGGTCTTCAAGCTCCTGTAGTTGTCGTCGCAGGAATGTTCCACGCAGGGAAATCAGATGCGTCATTAGCAGTTCGAAATAATGTCCTGGTCACACCCCAGGTGGTTGCAGGACGAATCAATCCTTGGTCATCACGGGACCGGCCTGATGATGGGCTTTGGGAGTTCGCTAAGCGAATGGACCATGCTCAGCGTCAAGCAGAACGTAGGCGAGAGTTCTATGTTGCATTGACGCGAGTGAAGGATAGACTGATTGTTGTCGGTTCTCCGAGCGATTCGGCCACAATTGATGAAGAAACCCATTGTATTGAATTCAAATGTAAACCTTCGATGAAGACGATGGGTGCCATGTGGCTTGATGGGTTGCGAAGTTTATCTCACCAACACAGTGTAGAACATTCGCCATGGCTCCAAGCAAACGATTCCTTCGGTGAACAACTTCCGCAATACAAGGAAACAACTCTTTCAATCAATCCGCAGACCTTGGTTGACGATGCGTGCTTAGGCCCTCATTCTGTCCAATCGTTGTACATTTATCACTCACCGGACTGCTTCCCTGACCTTACGACAGCCACCCCTCTCCAGCGATGGATGGACTTAGAGGCTCACCTCAACGACCTTCAACCCATAGAAGCCTCAGAACAACCTCTTCCATTGGTGAGTGAAATGATGCGGATGACCGCCCATGGTTTGGATACAAGTTTTGCCTGCCCTCGGCGGCATTGGCTTTCTGAAGTGAAGGGCTGGAATCCGGAACCATTGAACTTGTTTTTGAACCGCTCTTCTTCTGATTTTTCTGCCTCAATCTATCCTCCTGCGACTGTTTTTGGAACGCTCATGCATCGATTGGTCGAAATTGGTTTGGAAAATCCATGCGTCAAGAATGCACCGCCGTCCATTCCTCTGCCGCCAGCATGGGTTTTTGATGGAGAGGATTTACTCGATGATAAGGAAACCATCGAGCGCGTTTTGGCTGAAGAAGGTATTACTTCTTCTGGCTCAGATACATTCGAGGCAACATTGAGCCGCCTGACTCAACTCGGTAAACTCGTACGAGAAGGATTGCTTGGACGATATGCTGCAGGTGAGCAACACTTTGGTTTCAGTGTTGAAGGATTACGAACAGAACTCCCGTTCTTTTTCCGACACAAAGTAGGATTTGATGGTCTGATGCGAACCAGTTTTTCAGTCGAGGGAGAGCAAAACATTGCCCAAATTGACCATGTTGATGTTATCTTTGACGGGCGAGCAGATTTGGTGCTGGCACTTCGTGATGCCGAAGGCAACGGCTGTCTGCAAGTTGTTGACCTGAAAACCAAAGGGTGCAGGGATGAATTTAATTCCGAAACCCCTAGCCAAGGAAGTAGACTTCAGAGATACAAAGGAGATGCCTTGGTGCCTTATCCTTCGACTTTGGAGGAACGCTCGATACTGGACGAACACCGTCTGCAATTGACGCTCTATTCCCTGGCATTGGAAGTTCTCGAACAACAAAAGCCGATTGACGAGCGCCGTAGAATTCTTCCGCCTGCGTTGCTTATCGGTGCGTCGGGACGAATGGTTCAGTTGACGCAAACAGAGTACGATTCCGCACGTTCAACCCTGGCCGATCATCTTGAATGGATGGCACGACTTTCTGCAATTCCCGGTGCATTGGACGAACCTCCACGCTTGCCAGAAGAGAAATCCCATGTGTGCGCACAATGCCCCTTTGCTCGAGGGCAAATACGGTTATGTGGCCCAGTAGGCTCTGCACTTGGACCAGTTTTGCCCGATGAAGATTAGATTTTTTTGCCGCACATCACAAGTGTTCCGACGAATGAATCACTTGCAGCAACTTGGTGCATTTCTACATCGATAAATCCAGCTTCAATCATTGCGGCCTTCCATTCATCGATGCTGAGTGTGGTCATGTGAACGTTCAGTGCATCGGGCCAATCGTGGCTGTCCTCGTTTTCACGGTAGTGGTCCACGCCCGCAACCAGCATTCCTCCGCTGTTTAGCCAGTCTTCATGCAGTTGTTTGAGCATCGATTGTGGGTCATGGAGATAATACAGGAATTCCATGGTGTGGATGAAATCAAATTTTTCAGTCGGCGTCCATTCAGGCAACTTTGTGACTCGATAATCGCCACTGGCATCAATCTGTTTGGCTTTGGAAATCATTGCCTCTGAACCATCAACGCCGAGCACTCTGGTGCATGATTCATCTTGAGCAAGAAGCCTGCATACCCATCCGTTCCCGCATCCTATGTCGACGGCCGAATAGTCGTTTGAACGGGGGATGCCGCCAAGTTCGAGCATGGCATGAACCGATGCAGCATGTCCTTTTTCCATACCTTTGTCCTTGCCTTTTTCAGCCCATTCACTGAACACTTCGGTCGCTTCTCTTCGGCTCATAGAAACGGTCGAACCGACCCATTCCAAGAAGATGTCCATTCCGATAAGAACAATATTCTCCGGCTTTACGAAGTAATCATGCTCGACGTTACGACAACCATCGACGATGTATTGTATCCGCTTATTGAACCCTATGAAACCGGTATGTTACCGGTCTCGGATGTACACACAATTGCTTGGGAAAAGAGTGGAAATCCGGATGGTATGCCGGTCATAGTGATTCACGGCGGCCCAGGTGGCGGTGGTCAACCAGCATACCGTCGATACTTCGACCCAAGTGCCTACAACATCATTCAATTCGACCAGCGCGGTTGTGGCAAATCAACACCTTATGCAGAACTTGAAGACAACACGACCCAAGCGTCCGTCCATGATATCGAACTGCTACGTGAAACATTTGGAATTGATGAGTGGCATGTTTTCGGCGGTTCTTGGGGATCTACCCTCTCCCTTGTCTACGCACAACAGTATCCCGAACGCACCCTAAGTCTAATGCTCCGGGGCATCTTCATGTGTCGAAAAAGTGAATTGCACTGGTTTTACCAAGATGGAGCAAGTCACATTTTTCCTGATGCATTTGAAGGATACCGCGAACATATTCCTCATGAAGAGCAAAGCGATCTCATCAAGGCCTACTATACTCGCCTCACCAGTGATGATGTCGAAGTTCGCCGTGCTGCGGCTAAAGAGTGGACGCGCTGGGAAATGGCAACAAGTCGATTATTCCCAGATGATTCATACCTTGAAAAAGCCGAAGATTTGGATTTTGCAGTCGCATTCGCTCGCATCGAATGTCATTATTTCATCAACGCTATTTTCCTTGAAGAAGCACATATTCTCAACCATGTTGACTCTATTCAACACATCCCAATGCACATTGTTCAGGGTCGGTACGATGTAGTTTGTCCGGCTCGCAGTGCGTGGGAATTGCACAAAGCAGTCCCTTCAAGCCAACTGGTTTTGGTACCCGATGCAGGTCATTCGATGGGCGAGGTAAGTATTGCCCGGGAACTTGTTTCCGTAACGGATTCGTACTGTTGATTGCGGCTCAATTGGCCCATAGAATCAGTCCTATCAAGCGTCGGCTTGATAGGGTGGAGGTGTGTGGGTGTTCACGGAGGCTTGCCTCCGGGTGAAGGAATGACCGAAGATGGAACCATTACACCAGCGGACTTTGAACCAGCTGTGAAGAAATTGACCGCTGAAGAATACGAAGACCAAATCAAGGTCCTGTATGAAGCGTTCACCTCTGCCCAATCAGACCTTGAAGATGCAGTGGCAACCATTGAAGTTCTGGAAAAGGAAATCATCGAACGAGAAATCGAAAAGGAAACTCAAGAAGCACTTCTTTCCGAGAAAGAAGTCCGAATCCGCGAACTTGAACTTCGTGCCGTCAAAGCGTCAAAGAAGGTCGAACACCTCGAACCTGAATTGGAAAAGATGGAAGAGAAATACTCCCGTGAAAAGAACCGTGTTAGCACAGTGTTCAGCATTGCTGAGGAACTTGACAACGATTTGAAACACGCTGTTGTCGAAATGAAAGCACGTGACGACTGGTATGTTGACCACATGCAAATTTTCGAGGACCTCAACAAGGCAATCAAGGTCCGTTATGAAATGATTGAGCGAGCAATCGAAGCAGAGCGAAAATCACAACACATGGCCCGTGCATTCACTGAACGCATGGAAGACATGGTCGAGGCGCGAGCATCCGATTTGGCTGAAGCAGACGCAGAGGGCAAGGCTACTGAAGAATCAACAGCATCCGTGGAAGTTGTAGAAGCAGCACCCGAGGAAGCAGCACCTGAGGAAGTTGCCGAAGAGGCAACTGAAGAAGTTGCAGAAACTGCAGCTCCTGAAACCACCGCTGCAGCTACTTGGGCTGACGGCGACGACCCTTGGGCTGAGTGAGGCGATTTTATGGGTGGACTGGCCCATGGCGGCCACGCTCCAGTTCTCATCCCGTTGATGATGGGAGGGAGCGCCCTCATTATCGGAGCAACGATTGATTCTCTGTATGGATTGATCCCATTGTTTGGGATTTTTTGCCTCATGCTCTCCGCTTTCTTCGCTAATTTTTGGCGAGACCCAGACCGTCCAATTCCTCGAGACGAAGGCGTATTGGTAAGTCCAGCCGACGGGCATGTCATGTTTGTTCGCCGTGAACGGGCAACAGGCCGTCGACCGAACAAGGACGAGATGGATTCTGGTGATTGTGAATCAGATTCTCTAACTGGAGACTGGTATCCTGTTCCTTTGGAAAATCCTCTCCAGTTTGAAACCGAGCAGCGTTTTGAGCCGGTTAAAACAGGCGAAGAATCAGTGAGTGATGTCTATCGAATCGCCATATTCATGTCCCCGCTCGATGTTCATGTCAACCGTTCTCCACTTGCAGGAACGCTTCATCGAATGGAGCACCGAGCAGGAAAAGGACTACGGAGAGGCCCTTTTTTGGCTGCTTACAAGAAGGAAAGCCAATACAACGAGAGGGTACGAAGTGTGTTCAAAGGAGAAGCAGAACTCATGATTGAAGTGACGCAAATATCGGGTGCACTGGCCCGGACAATTGTGCCATGGCTCGCTATCGACGCTGAGGTGCGCCGAGGCCAGCGATACGGCATGATTCGTCTCGGCTCTCGAGTCGATATACGTGCACCAGCACACTCTTTCATGCCGAATGTGGTCTCTGCCGAGGAACAGAATCCGGCGTATCCAAAGGGAGAATTTGTCCGAGCAGGTTCCACAATTCTGTTCACATCACACGAATCATAACCGTTCTTGAAGCGGTGCATTGAAACGGCATAGCCATGCGACTTGACATTGAGGGATACCATGACCGGGCCGAAGTCATTGACACTCGTGGGAGATGGCGCTAAGGGTTCGCGTATCCACGACCTCGTCAAAGCCCCTGCAAATACGCCATGGGCTGTTGCTCGCCAACAATCGTGGGATGCAAGTGAGCCAGCAACCGTCTATTACACGCCTGAAACATTGGCAGACGGTACTCCATGCAGTGCAGTAACCGTGATTCTCCGGACCAAAGGATGCCATTGGTGGTGGTCCAGTGGCTGTACTTTTTGTGGATACTTCAACGATACCCGAGACGATGTCACCAACGAAGATCTCCACTCTCAGTGGGCTTATGCTAAGAACAAGTTTGAAGATTTCAAAGATCATGCTATGGTCAAGGTGTACACGAGCGGTTCACTTCTAGAGGACAGAGAAATACCGGTGGAATTCCAGGAAACAGTATTGAGAGATTGCCAAGAACTCGGCAAGGAATTGATTGTTGAGAGCCGATGTGAACAACTGACTGAAGAGAAACTTGCTTGGGCATCTCAGTTGAATCAAAGCTTTGCCGTTGCCGTCGGACTCGAGGCTTACGATGATGAAGTGCTTCGTTTCCACGTGAACAAGGGCTTTACGACGAAATCTTGGGACCGAGCAGTAGAGAATTTGAAGAAATTTGACATTCGAGTAAAGACCTATTTGATGTTCAAACCCCCGTTTAT
>JAQXFL010000101.1 GCA_029250345.1 Candidatus Poseidoniaceae archaeon | reverse complement strand
ATGGGTCCTTGTGCGACGACAGGATGAACACAAGACAACCAACCTATTGGACAGCATAAGCCCTGACGCTGGGTCAGGCCCTCGAGCATTGCGATGAAAAGGGCCGTTACGCGTCGGGGTACAGCTCCTGCTGACTCTACTTCATGCCAAACTGCGTTGTTTTCCTCAAATTGAGGCGATGCAATCAAAGAGCCGCTTACTCCACAACGGATTATGACCTCCACTCGGCGTTTTCGCTGTTGCCTCGTCGGGGGGACGTTTGACCGTCTCCATGCGGGTCATCGCCTGCTGCTGAATGCAGCAAGCAAGGATGCAGAACAGGTTGAAATCCACATCACATCGGATTCAATGGCCGAATCAAAATCTCAATTTGTTCAATCCTTTGAAGACCGACGAAACGAATTACTCAATTGGGCAGATGCTCAATCTGGCTGCAAAATTACCGTTCATCAACTGAACGATAACTTCGGCCCAGCACCAAAGCATTCGGTTGCTGACGCTATTGTGGCCACTCCTGAAACTCATGGCATGTGCGTTGCAATCAATGAACAACGTCGATCCAACGGATTGTCACCGCTTCACATCATCGAAGTTATGCACCTGGATGGATTTGAAGGAGGCATCATCAGTTCTTCCGCCGTTCGAAACGGCCACATGGACCGAGAGGGACATCCATGGATGCCAATGGAACTTCGTCAAGCCAATCTCCGTATGGCTCCGGCGCTTGACAATGAACTCAAAACCCCAATGGGAATTTTGTTCAAGGGTCCAGAAGATGACCCTGAAATTGGCATGGCTGCTGCTTTGGACGGCCTACCTTCACCGCATGGGGCGATCATTACCGTAGGTGATGTCACCACCAAAACAATGCTTGACATGGGTTTAACTCCAGATATCGCCCTCATCGATGGTCAAACAAAGCGAACTGAATTGGAAGAGGATTTGAAAGTCAATACCAAGCGATTCCATCACCATTTGACTGCTGTCAATCCTGCTGGACTCCTCACCCCATCACTCAATCAGGCTATTGCTCAAGCACTCGTTGCCGAGGATTCTGTCGTCTTAGAAGTGGACGGCGAAGAAGATTTGGCACCGTTGGTGATACATTGCTTGGCCCCAATTGGTACGGTCGTCATGTACGGACAACCACGCACTGGGGTTGTTCTGCAGTATACGACATTGGCAGTTAAACAGCGATGCCGCCATCTTATCTCACTGTTTGAGGTGGAATAATGTCGGATTCAAATCCGATGGTCAGCCTTACCGTATGCGTCCGAGACGGCGTGGATTGGGTCGATGGCTGTATTGAATCACTCAAAGCCCAAACATACCGTCCAATCGAGATTGTTGCTGTCGACGATGGCTCAAGCGATGGCTCGAAAGAAAAATTACTCGCATGGCACGACCTTGAGGCTGAAGTCCCTACACGCATCTTGACACAAGAACCCAAAGGCCTCTCGTCTGGCCGTCAATGGGCAGTGGATGAATCAAAAGGCGATTGGATTGCCATAACGGATATTGATGTGCGACCTGAACCGGACTGGATTGCCAAACTTGTCGAAAATGTTCAACCAATCGATGAAAGTGAGAAAGTTGTTGCAGTTACTGGGCGCACAGTTTTTGAGCACGAAGGAGATGTCGTGAGCCGTGTTCGTTCGGTTGAAATCGCCACGAAATACCGTTCAAGGCCACGTCGAACCAGTTTAGCAAACGGCCCATGCTCTATGTTTGAACGTGAAAGTCTACTGTCAATTGGAGGGTTTGACCCTGAGTGGTACCACGCCGAAGATATGGAGGTGAGCCTACGCTTGATATCGGATGGTGGAACGATTGTCTATGCGCCGGATGCTGTTGTCCATCACGTCCCCGAACTTGAGTCTACACGGTTCCTTGCCAAGCGGTGCAGAGACGCTCGCGCTCACATGCGTATTGTTCGACATTATCCACGGCGAAAACGGAACGGACCCAGTCTGGATTTCATCGGCAGTTCAACGGTTGTACTGGCGGTCTTTCCAATGTGGCTCATGGCTTTCATGACCGGCATTCCTTTCCTCACCTCGTTCGCCACTCAACCGAATTGGTCATGGGAAGAAGCACAAACTTGGTGGCAAACAAAGTTGTTGTTGTTCACCTTGTTGTTGATGCTGATTCATGAAATTATTCTTTGGCGAGGGCCATTGGGTGTTGTCAACCGTGGTGCTTTGAAAGCAGGTAAGTTCTCCGTCTTTGAAATATTCAAAATCCGTAATCTGACGATGCGTTGGAGTATCGCACTGTGGAAAGGATTGGCTCTTGGAATGAAAGATGCAATCCTAGGTAAAAACGGTCATCGACCACTGCTTGGAAAACAACGCAAGTGAAACTCAATCCAAATTATCGTCGCCTTCAGGGGCGTTGGCTGCCATGAGTAGACCAAGTCCCAAAGCAATCAATGCGATGCTTACGGAGTATACACCAACGTCAACCCATCCTGTGTTGACAATTCCATAGTAGAAGTAGAAAACGATTCCGAGCAAGAGAGACCAAGCACCGAAGAGCTTGTTCCAACCACCGATATCAGGGTCAACCAAAGCAGGCCAGGTGTCGTTGATGAGGATGCTCTTGAACCAACCAGCGATTCCAGATTCGTCGTTGCCAAATGTTCGGAGACCGAGACCAGCCAATGCAACACATAGTCCGATGAAAATGAAGTCTGAGATTACGAATTGAACTCCATCAGATTTGGGTTCGAAAGCGGTGTTTGTAGCCTCGAAGGTCAACAATCCGCCCCACGAAATGTGGTAGTTTGGGTGAACATAGCCAAGAATATTCATGACCGCCAAGAAGATACCAAGAATACCGATACCTGTGTACCAGTTTGCCATGGTGCGAGATGGGTTCAACAACATCGAAACAATGGTGTTGTCAGCGTCGCTGTGTTCTGTGCTCATATTCCGCCCACCTACCTTTTGGATATAAGCACACCGAAGCATTCAGAATTGCATCTTTTGGTAAGATATGCTCTCAAAGTCGCGATTGGTGGCGGTAAGGTCGAAGGAAAACTTCTTCCATTTCCGATTCGGATTCGACCATAATCGCTTCAGCATCAACGTTATTCGGGATGCAGGAATTGATTTGCTTTGAACGACCGTATCGTCCTTTGCTGATGGTTCGGGCTGTGACCAGTCCGAGCATGTCGAGATTGGATATAAGGCCGGAGACTCTGCGTTGCGTCAACGCATTGTGCCCGATGTATCGGCAAGCTTGTTGGTACACATCGTAGACTTCACCGGTCTGAATGTTTCGAAGACCGTTCTTCTCATTGAGGAGAACAGAGGCAAGAACCAGTTTCTGTTGGCTTGGAAGTGAGGAGATCACCGGAATCATCTGGTCACGCTCGATTTGGTGTTGAGCCATTCGAACATGGCGTTGGGTTACGATTGAATCACCGCTTTGCTCTGCTCTTTCGGTAGAGACCCTCAACAAGTCCAGTGCGCAACGTGCATCACCGTGTTCTTGAGCTGCCAGTGCTGCACACAATGCGATAACACCGTCGTCAAGAATTTCTTCCTTAAGCGAACCTTCAGAGCGTTGACGCAAAATATCCTGAAGTTGGCCTGCATCGTAGGGATTGAAAACGATGTCAAGTTGTCCAAGTCGAGAGCGAACACGAGGGTCAAGGAAGTCTGTGAACTTCAAATCGTTCGAAATACCAATGACACATGTGCGAGCAGATTTCAGCGAAGCGTTGAGGCTGGTCAGGTTGTACAGAAGGTCATCGCCCGCTTTACGAACCAAATGGTCGATTTCGTCGAGAACAAGAATGAAAACTCCGCCTTTTTCGTCCATTCGACGAACAAGTTCACCGAAAACGCGGTCGGTAGGCCAACCTGTGAAGGGAATCTCATCGATTTCATGCTCTTCACGCAACGAGTTACCAAGGTGGCTCAACACTCGGTATTGCGTGTCGATTTGTCGGCAGTTGACCATGATTGAGCGAACGGAACGGTTCTTTTCTGCTCCTTTCTCTTCGAGTTGGTTGCAGACGAATTTGGTTACTGCTGTTTTTCCAGCACCGGTAACACCGTAGAGGGTCATGTTGGAAGGGATTTGACCGTTCAATGCCTCAACCAAATTGAAGGCAATTGCTTCAATTTCCTTATCTCGGTGAGGGAGGTTTTCTGGAAGGTGATCGTGACGAAGTTTTTCCTTATTCAAGAACAGCGTTTGCCGTGAGAGAAAATCATCAAAAATGTTTCTGCTCATGTCGGTGGCCTCTTGGGTTGGGGTTCAATCGAGAAAGTTCCGGACGGGACTTGCGCGATAATGTGGGTTAGTCCGAGTCCCCCTCATAAGTATGACCGTCGATGAGGTTCGGAGGGAAAGTTTTGATTCGGTTCGAGAATTAAATGTGAGATTATAAAGGGTCGGTCTTTATACGCTCTTTCTAAGAAAAATAACACAAGTTACGGTCGTTTTCCGAACCTTTGTCCAGACAAACTCACGCATCGTATTTCTTAATTCCAAGGACCCAATTCCCTCCACTCATGTGAAGACAAAGTCCATCTTCCGCATGATGTACATTTTCGGGATGAATTGGATATTCATCCGTGACGGTCACTTCAGAATGAACGCCAGGTTGGTCAATGAAGGTGTGTGTCACGATGAGTCGGACAGATTCAGCCATCTGGGCTAACGATTGGATGTCAGAAGGTTTGTGGTGATGGTCGGAATCAACCCATTCAGGATATCCCATCTCAATGATGGCCATGCTCGCTGAGCAGATTTCATCGTGAAGCATTTGGCATGGACCTGAATCACCGCTGTGAACAAAGCTTCCTTCTTGACCCGGATTGAAATGGTAACCATAGGGGTCGACGGATTCATCGTGTTGAACTCGGAAACGTCTCCACGTCATGCCTGAATCAAGTTGGCCTTCAACTTCCGACCTCCAAGTGATGGTCGAAAAAATCTCCTCTAAACTTCCTGGATAAGCCATTTCACACAACTTCCACAGATGCTCTCTGACTCCATCAGCGGCAACCACCGTGAGAGGCTTGAGCATTGCACGGTCAGAAATATACCGTCGTTCGAGCAGTAAGAACGGGAATCCGAACACGTGGTCTCCGTGAATGTGCGTGATGAAGACGGTCTCGATATCGCTGAGAGGAACACGAGCACGGCGTAGACTTGCCATCGCTGTTGGAGGGCAGTCGATGATGTGGGTGCCATCGATGAGAGCAAACGAGTGATATCGGCCGTACGGCATGAAGGCGTTCCCCGTTCCAAGCATCTTCACCTCCTTCGCCATGCACCAACCAATAGGACCGACTTCTTCTCTTCATCGGTCGGAAAAATTGACCGATGTTCAATTGGAGGCAAACGCTTCAATAATTCGCTGAGAAGTTTTCTCAGCTGAAAGCAGTGCTCCTTCGACGCTTCCGTGCACCGTATGATCTCCACACTCGAACGGCCCATCGCTCGCCGCTGGAAGTCCCGAAAGTCCCGTATTTGCACCAACTTCAGGCAAGGCGTGTTCGATGTGTTGGATGGCTAGATTCTGCCACCCGTCCACATCTGGACCAAACCATGAACGCAGCTCTTTTGTGGCGACATCAAGAACTTCTTCACCACTGGAGAGACCCAATGCTTCAGCAGTTTCACCGACAATGGTAACGGTAACCAAAGAGCGACCTTCAGGAGCATAACTCGGTTGTACATCCGATGGGACTGCGATGTGTGCAATCAACTGATTTCGCGTTTTGACATCGCCGTTGAGCATGATGTGGTTGGAACTGAAAGGGGATTTGGAGGCATCAAAATGCAACGTCCAAACATGGCGCTTACTTTCAGTTCTCCGAGGATTGTAGGCATGAACGATGGCATCAAACGTTTTCTCTTGACCCGCGATACGAACCGTGTGCTCGTCAAGAACTTCAGCCTCGGTGTTCAGATGGATTCGTTCATTTCCGAGAACATCCGCCAAATAACGGGGTGCAGCAGCGATTCCATCTTTTGGAAGGACCATGTCTCCCTCTGACATCATTCGGAAGACAAATCGGAACATCCGTTCATTGGTTCGCAGTTCATTTTCAAGAAAAATACCTGAAAAAAGTGGATGGAAAAACCGGTCGATCATGGATTGAGAAAAGCCTCTTTTCCGGAGCATGATGCTGGTTTCCTTCTCTTCACCTGCAAATACCTGTTCGGTCTTTCCTCTTCGAACAAACTCACGAAGACGGGCCACGCGCAGTAAATCAAAGGGAGATGCAAAACCGTTCAGACCCCCCGCTAAACCTTGCACTGGGCGGCGAAACGGGTCGGCTAAGCGCCAAAACTTGGCTTTGCCTTTCTTGTGTTGGACAACGACTGCTCCAGGTTCAAACGCTTGGGCTTCAAGTTTCTTGAAATCAAAAGCCCGCTTTGAGGTTGGATAGGCAGATTGCATCACGTGAAAACCATGGTCGAGTAAGAATCCGTCGACCTTATCGGTCATCATTCGCCCGCCAATGCGGTCTGCTTTCTCATAGACTTGAACATCAAACCCCTGTTCGTGAAGAAGTGCAGCGCATCGAAGGCCGGACAATCCTGCGCCGAGAACTGCGATGGATTGGCTCATCATACCACCTCAAATGTTCAGTTTCTCTTTGAACTCTTCCAAGAAAGGCCCCATCGATTGAATAAGTAACGCATCTGGATGCGTACGGATGACCAGACCATCAAGGTACATCAGTGCTCGAATAATTGGGAATGCTTCCTCGCCAAAGTTCGCACCTGCGTGTTCAACAGCGGCACGGACGGTCTTCATCATGATGCGCGTGAGGCTTTGTTCTCCGACTGGTTTGTTCTCAAAGTCGTGATAGATATCACCCATTGTGGCATAGTATTTCTTGAGTTTCTTTTCGTTTGGTGTCAGTTCAGTCATCGCTAGCAATGCAGTGAATGCCTCTTGGCGTTCTTGACGTGAGAGATGGTCGAAGAACGTGAACAACGAGTGGGCAACGTGTTTCGGTGCATGACAGATGGCACCGTTGTCAATGAAGACGAACCTACCGTCTTTGTCAATGA
>JAQXFL010000097.1 GCA_029250345.1 Candidatus Poseidoniaceae archaeon | reverse complement strand
CATAGCGTCGGTCAAGATACCCTTGAGGGCTTGGACCTGACGACGGGCCTGTGCACGCTGATAGTAGATCGCTCCTGCAATCAACAAGGACATCAAGACAATGACAAACGCCATTGTTTTCGCCGGCGTAAAGAAGCCTGCCTCTGCATCGATTGACGCTGCTTTCATCCAAACGATCTCGTGAGTCACGTTATCCAGTGATTCTTCGAAGTACGTCGAACCGGGGTAGTAGGCGATGATTCGCCACTGGCCAGAACAAGCCACACCATCACAGGTCTTTCCGTCGAAAGCCCATTCAAAGTCGGCGATACCCTGCTCATTGGTTCGGGATTTGTTGGTTCCTTCGACAACCCACTCGTTGTTCTCGTCGGACCAATATTGTCGAACAAACCAGATCTCTTCATTTTCGACTGATAAGTCGAGTCGGTCACGTTGCAGAGCAATCGAACCGAAAACTGGGTCTCCAGTATCCAATCCGTTGTCACCGGTATGGCTCCAAGTCTGCTTGACTTGTAAATCGACACGGGAACGAACCAAGACGATTTGGTCGACGTGAGAACCGTTCAAAACGTTGGACGAATCCTTATCGCAGCCACCGGGGACATTGACGTCGGGTTCGAAAGCAATTCGTAAGGTTCTGAAACCTTCGAGTTTACCGCCTGTCGTCTCAACACCACGCAGTGTTGGGTTTTGACTCGGATCGCCACTGAACCATTCAATGGTACCGTCAATTTCACTTGTACGAATCGTCGATATCGGTCGGATGTTCTGTTCAGGGTCGAGGTAGAGATTGAGACACTTGCCACCGACATACTGTCCGTTTGATTGCATCAATTTGGCATCGATATGGAATGATTCCTTCAGATACAGAACTGGGTATTCCGTGGTGTTCGGAGCGGTCCAAGTCTCTACACTGGACTTGAATGGACCAACTTCGTTCAATGCCAAGGTCGAGTTCGAAAAGACATCGAATTCAGTCTCGTATGTATCGTTCTGGTATCTGTAAGCGTCGTTGTTGTCGTAGGACGAGTAGGTTACTGTGACTCTTGCTTTACCTGCAGATACATCGGAAAGTGGACATTGTATCGAGAAGTTACCGTCAAGGTCCGTCATACCCGTGTTACAAGATGTCGGGCTCGATTGACTGTTAACCATCTCATAGTTGACACGAATCTTACGGTTGGTGAGGTTTGTGCCGAGTTCGTCTTGTAATTGACCGGTAACAATCATTGGCTTAGGAATGACTTCTCCGGTAATAGGACTAATTTCACTCGTGTATACGATTTGATCGTCGACGGTCAGTGCAGTCCGGCCGATGAAGGAGAAACCGTTCGCATTGTTGGTCATCTTCAATCTAAAGTGGTCGTTTCCTGGTACGCTCATGCATGGATCCCATGCGCCTTGAATGCCAAGGGCCAGTGGGTCAAGAGATGCGCAGCCTTCGTTCGGTAGGTTTTCTTCAAACCGCAGAATAACGTTGACTGGTCCAAATCCATCGGGCAAGAATGATTCTGGGTCATCTCTCAGCGAAACTGCGTTGAGAGGCGAAATGTCGGCCTTGAGACATCCAGTTCTACCGTTGAATGTACCGCTTGTTTCAAGACGGTCTAGGATGCCGTCTTGGTCAATATCACGGTCTGCAAAACCATCGCCGTTTCCATCGTAGTAGCACAAATGGGACGAATCGGAAGCAGGTTCAGGCAAGGTGATGATTCCGGCTGATGGGCGAACTGTGGCCACAATTTGGCGGTGAGTAACGCCGCTGAAATCGACACCTTCGAAGATAACATCAACCAATCCGCCGTTTGGAGATTCTGCGCCATCGAGTGCTGAGCCTCCGGAGTCACGGACAGTCGTGGTGTTATCATCGGTAACTTGAGCTGTGAAATCCCATATATCGCCAGACTGCCGTATGTTCGGGCTGGTCGAATCAACCGAAAGATAAGTTCGAGAAACAACCCAAACTTGTTGCACCATAGTATTGCCCTTGAGCAACGGCGTTCCAGCGAACTCGAATTGGAGTGTGAAATCACCCAAGTCGTCAGCAGCTGAGATGTTGAATGGTATTTCGAAGTAACCGTTGTCGTCGGTATAATTCACGCCTGTTCTGCCGTCTGCAGACCATGTGTAGTTGACCGGTACATTACGGACAGGTTGTAAGGAATTGTCAACTAATTTGGCTTGAATTGTCGTGCTGGTGTTTCGATACAAACGAGGAACTGATGTTGTCTGGAAGTCTGTTGTTCCAACAACGGTGACGTTGATGTATGCCCCTGTAGCAGAGAGCGTCGAACTGTTTCCGGTAAAGTAGTAAGCGGAGTTGGTGAAATCGACGCGCATTCCGTAGGTTCCAGATCCGTATTGCTGGTACCAGGTCCAATTGTATTCGAAGTTTGCATCACATGTTGGACATTCCTTGGTTGGACGTTGCGTGTATGCAGTCTCCGTAGAGCCGAGGAATTGGCCGTTACCGTCGATATCGACTTGAAGTGCAATCGGGTCCGCATCCCACGGTTCATCGGTTCGGTTGGTTACAGAACCCGTGACAATGAGTGTGTCGCCTGTGTTCATCTCAGGTACGAGTTCGCATCGTACCAAACTGTTCGGGTCAGTTGGGTCGACTGCGCCACACGGCGGTAGGTCGCCATCTCCACCGTTCACTAAATTGATGAACCAGTGCGTCGAATTTGTCGAAATGAAGTTTCGAAGTTGTATTTCTTCATCGTTCAAGGACAGTGGGTCGCCGTTCCAGTTCTTTGGATACGGCTTTGGCTTCGACACATCTGCGTAATCCAATCCAGCACCAGTAAGTGCTTCGGAGTGGAATAAGGTTGCCCAGTTACCGTATGTTCCGTCGCCGTTGTTAATCGAAGAATTGTACCAATATACCGGATTTATTCCTTCAATAATCATTTGCCCTTCGATGTTCATTCGGTGCATGACGCGAATTCCTTGTGGTTCAGTTTCATCGCCGTAAAAGTACGGGAACGGGTCTTCTGACGCAAGATCGGGTTGAACGATTGCAGTTACTTCGTAGTCACCGGCAGGTAAACTCGTGTTTGTGTAATCATAGGTCACAATATCTCCATTGCCGTCAAGCAGAGGTTTGAGTTCCAATGAACTCGCATCCCAAGCTACTTCTTCATAGCCACCAGGAATCTGACCAATACCGTTGTCTCGAGAGGAATTCCATTTGATTTGCTTCCAAACACCATTGATTCCAATGTCTTGGACAAAAGTAACAGAAACCAGGCCGTTGCTGCCGGCTCGGTAACCATTGCCACCTAAGCCAGTGAAGTTTGTTGGATGAGTGTAGTTCCCAAAGATTCCACCTCGAACAGAGAATGTAAACGGTGCATTTGGAACAAGGTTGTCAAATATACCGCGTTGTACATCTGCAGTGTAGTACGACCACATGTCAATCCAGAACGGTTGTTCATCGCTGCGGAAATAACTGTCCATGTATATGTCAGCAGTAAGGTTTGCAGCCGCTCCTACATTGTATGAAGCAGATTCATTGCCGTTGAATGCAAACATTTCACTCACAACAGCGTAGACACGGTACGTTGAATTATCGCCAACTGTCAAATCCTCAGGGTATAGGAATTGCCCAACGGTGAAGTTGCCTGCTGAGTTTGTTAGAACATTGATGGTCTCCAGTGCAGTTGTGCCGTTATCGACCCATTCAATGTGTACTTGAACTGGGAAACCGACTGCCGGTTCAAAATTGAGGGTAACAGGGTTTGCCCAGTCAACATGCCCACTAAAAATCGTAGGGGACTGCGCATCAAGCCACAGGGTGCCAGGTGCATCAAGTGAGATGAAAGTCGGTGCTTTATCATCTTCGTCAAGAATACAATCGTTATCGCTGTCCCAATCACTCGATTCTTCAGGAGTGTAGCATGTAGCTGTTGTTTCTCCCTCTTCAAGATGGTCGTAATCGGCATCAACCAAGGTATCGTTATCATCATCGTTATCGATTACGTCAGGACCTGTACCGGGTTCGAGTGGGTTCGCTAATCCTTCTCCATCACCGAAATCATCGTGATCCCAAGGGTTAGTGGAGTTTCGGTCAAACCGTGTGGGCCAAAGCAAAACTTCGTCCTCATCCAGCATACCGTCTTGGTCGTCGTCTTCATCAATATCATCACGGATACCGTCGTTATCGTGATCGAATGGTGCTACGTGGTTGACTGATGGGTCGAAGAGTTCAACGAGGTTTGGAATACCGTCTGCATCCCAATCGTTGTCTGCCCAGTTGACAATACCATCGTTATCTGTGTCGAAAGGTGCTTGCTCTTCACCCCAGAAACAACCCGGGAGTAATTCTTGCTCTGCGTCATGAATTCCGTTGTTGTCATCGTCCCAATCTTCAGCGTCTGGTACGCCGTCGTTATCATTATCGACGTCGTAGAGTTTCGGCTCAATGAGACCTTGGGAAAGTATACCGCGGTCCCAAACTGCTTGGAAGAACCCGTCGTCATCAACGTCGGCATCGTTACCGTCATCGTCGTTATCAACGCAGTTTAATCCGCTGAAGAAATTACCATTTTCTTGATTTGCATCGTTGTCGAGATCGTCGTCTGTATCGATTTCAAAGAAGTCCCAAACGCCGTTGTTGTCGTCGTCAACGTCGTACCAGTCGTAAACCGAGTCGTAATCGTTATCCAGATCAACTGTTGCATTTGTGAAATCTCCGTCAATATCTCCATCGACTGCGTTTTTGATGAGATCTGCTCCCAATTCATCAGGGAAATCAGGAACAAGTCCGTTATCGGAGGTCCATTGCCAGAGTCCGGATTGGAGTCCAAACCAAGTAACGAACGCGTCACGGTTGTTTTCCATTTGAGTGAAAGTAATTCCTGCTTCAACAACTCCATCGCCACCAAAGTCATAGTGCCAACATCCACCTTGTGCACCGGGTGTGCAACTCCAGTTACCTGATGGTCCACCGGGGGTAGCGCCTTGGTCAACAGCCGCATCAGGTCGAGTGGAATAAGGTGAGCCGAATTGTGCATTAACACCGGTCAAAGGCATATGGTATGCTAGAGCATAGTTGTATCCGCAAGCGTAACCAGTACCGATGTTTCCAGCAGTCCAACCACACGAAGTGAGATTCATTGAACCGCCCATCTTCGGGTCATCAGTATCCATTAGGCCGTCGTTCGCTTCGTCTTGATCCCACCAATCCGGTAAACCGTCTGCGTCTTGATCGACGTCCAGCCCGTTGGTCAAGGAATCGCCATCTGCGTCGATATCCCAGTCATTGCCTCCATTGTACGGAGACCAGCGTGCGAACAAGAACCAGTAATATTCTGGAACTGTTCCTGGGGTTACTGGAGTGGTTGTCGCATCATAGCCGTTGTAATCAAGGACAACATTAGCAAACGGATTGTGAGAGAAAACAAGATTCCAATGATCGTTCGGGTTGTCAGTGTACGGTGTGCTGTCTTGGCTTCCGTCAAGGTCGCCACCGTCCGCTACAGGATAGTACGGATTTGCAAAATTATCGTTTGCGTCGAAGTCGACAATTCCGCAGTTTCCGTCATCAGGGTCGTAAAAGTCAGATATGCCATCGTTATCATCGTCCCAGTCAATGTCGTTTTCCAAGCCGTCTCCATCGATATCGGAGTCGACCGAGTTTGGTCCATCGTCACGGTACAAAGCTCCGTTGATGGAGTGTAAGTCGCCATCGTTATCTAAGTCACAATCAGGATCGATGTCGAGAGCGTCGATGATTCCATCGTTGTCGTCATCAACGTCAATCCAATTGTTGATTCCGTCACCGTCCCAATCGTTGAATTGAGAATACGATGCTCGCTGTGTGTTACATCGTGGGTCTGGACTGACTGGGTTTGGGTTCGCCAAGGTAGGACAATTCCAGCCAGCAACTTCTGCAGTCGTGTTCAATGGGAAAGAATCGAGTTCATTTTGAACTTGATCGTTGTCAAGGTCGTATTCGAAGTTGTTCGCATCGCCGCTCACCGTAATATCGCCGAGGTTGTCAGGTGTTGGTGTACCACCCATGTCTGGGTCAAGCCAATCATAGACAGCATTGTAATTCTGGTCAAAGGGTCGCAAACGGTCATCGTCCAAATCATTGTCGTAATCCATCTCACAATCGACCACTCCATCTCCGTCAGCATCTGCGCCAGGGACATGGAAGAGGGCCGTTTGTACGCTTGAAACAAGGATGGCCGCTCCGGAATTTCCTCCGAGAATCGAAATATCGTCTCCTACTGAATATCCATATCCGCCTGAAGCAAGTGTAGCTGTAAGAATTTCTCCATTGGCATCGGTTGTCGTGTCTACAGTGAGACCGACCCCGTTGATTCCAGAGGTTGCAACGCCAGTCCCTGCGACGTAATTCAATCCGCCAGAAAGAGTCGACGCGTCCAATCCAGTGACCACTCCATTGAGAATGGAATTGTCATAATCTGCCATGTTGTCGCCGTTCACGTCAATGACGGTACATGTGTCGAGAATACCGTCGTTGTCATCATCCGGGTCAACCATGTCAAGGATACCGTCGTTGTCATCATCCGTATCTGCGCTGTCTGGTGTGCCGTCGTTATCGTTGTCAGGGTCAATGAAATTCGGAATGAGGTCGCCATCAAGGTCGCCATCCACGATTGTCGTGAAGGCTGGGGTGCCACTTGGCCCGTCCACATACAACGGAGCAGTTGCTGCGTTCACTCGATTGAGTTCTTCGGAAAGGTAGTTAACTCCACCTGAGTAGGTGCGGTAGGAGTTGAAATCCCAGTTTACTGCTGCATCGTAGAGGTTTGCGGAAGTGGACATAGAAGCTGTTTGCGTTGCATCGTAAGGGTGAATGTCGTCGATATCATCAACGCCGTCTCCGTCGTCATCGTTGTCAAAGTAATCTTGAATGCCGTCACCGTCAAGGTCGCAAGGCCACTTGAATTGATCGATTCGTGCATCGTTGTCGTCATCTTCATCGTAACTGCCCGGGCCTGCGCCATCAGTGTCTTCATCGGTTACGCCGTCGTTGTCATGATCCATTGGGTTCTGGTCTGCCATGTAGAATGGGCCGAGTGCTTCTCCTGTCCACGGGTGAATTATGCTCGAATCAAGAATTCGATCTGTGCTTACATTGATAGGGTCTAGACCAAGTGCTTCGAGAGCTGGAATGTCGAGAGGTCCTTCAAGGATTCCGTCGTTGTCATCATCCCAGTCGTCAGCATCGGTAATGCCGTCGTTGTCGTGATCGAAGGGGTCTGTACCATAGCAGCCGTCGAAACGTTCGAGTAAGTCGTAAATACCGTCGTTATCGTCATCTAAATCGTACAAATCACTGACTCCATCATTGTCGTGATCGTCTTTGTTTGATTCTTCCAAGAGCGGAGCGAACCGAGGCATGAGGGCTTCAATTGCTGATTTGTCAGTAATGATTCCTGAAGCGACTCCTGGGTCCGTCCACATAATCTCAGAAAGAATCGGATGGTTGTCCAGTTGCCATAGGTCTTGGGCGCCGTTCCATGCGCCTTGGCCTCCCTGTTCAGTCGATTGAACTGGAGCAGCCTGTGGTATCTTCTCGCCTTCCCTAAACGTAACCGTCTGGGCGGTCTCTTCGGAACTAAAATCTTGAACGAGTGCAAGCATTGTGCTTGTCAACATCAAGATGATAATCGTCATCGACATGGTGAGTTTTTGTCTGTGGCTAATGGTTTCTAAGTGGTTTTTTGAGAGCATGTGGGCACCTCGGAATCAGTCTTCCACCTGCATTCCCTATTTGAAAGCCGTGGCGCGGTTGCGTGTTTCGGTATCACAGAAGTGATTGCGTATCATCCCCCACATGGAGATATGAACTCATATGTAAATCGAAGAAAAGTAAGAAAAAAGGAAAACACCACTGTAGAAACGTGTGTTAAAGAAAAAAAGGAGGATTTCCAGGGGGCGAACCCCCTAGAAATCCGGCGCCCCGATACCGAAGTATCGGTGTATCATACGATAGTTTCGTCACTGTTTTC
Source organism: Candidatus Poseidoniaceae archaeon (assembly GCA_029250345.1). Classification (GTDB taxonomy): domain Archaea; phylum Thermoplasmatota; class Poseidoniia; order Poseidoniales; family Poseidoniaceae; genus MGIIa-L1. Next base: position 912 of record JAQXFL010000097.1, on the reverse strand, counting down.
AAGCTTCGAGTTCATCAAGGATGCCGTCGTCATCGTCGTCGTCATCTTCGTGATCATCGGAACCGTCATTGTCGTGATCGAATTGACCGGTCATTGGGTTTCCGTCGTTGATTTCGAACCAGTCGGCTAGGCCGTCGTTGTCGTCGTCTGTGTCGGAAAGGTCCCAAATTCCATCATTGTCATGGTCGTAGCGGTAAGTTCCAGAGATTCCTCCGATTTCGTCAACGTCGAGAATGTCGTCGTTGTCGTCATCAGTGTCGACTCCATCGTTCATACCATCGTTGTCGTGGTCTCGCGATAGATCTGTACCGTCTTCGGCCTTGTCGTTGTAGTTGTCAATGCCATCGTTATCGATGTCGAGGTCAACGGAATCTGTGATTCCGTCGTTGTCGTGGTCGTAGATGTTGGTGTTCGGATCGCCATCTTGAGTTTCCTCAGTGTCGTCGATTCCATCGCCGTCATCGTCGGAGTCCATGTTGTCTGGGGTTCCGTCGTTGTCGTGATCGAATGGGTTTTCATCGACATCGTTGGGGATTCCATCGTTGTCGTTGTCGTTATCCTGTAAATCTGGGATTCCGTCACCGTCGTTGTCTGCAGGACCTTGGTTATCGGTTTGCTGTTGTTGTTGTTGGTCGGTCTGTTGTCCCTGTTGGCCTTGTTGACCGTTTTGGGTTTGACCTTGTTGCTGCTGGCTCTGACCGTTTTGGTTCTGTCCGTTTTGGTTTCCAGCTTGCTGATCGCCTTGTTGACCACCTTGCTGTCCGCCTTGTTGCTGCTGACCTTGTCCATTGTCTTGCTGTTCACCTTGCTGACCTTGCTGACCTTGCTGACCTTGCTGACCTTGCTGGCCTTGTTGACCTTGCTGGCCTTGTTGACCTTGCTGGCCTTGTTGACCTTGCTGGCCTTGTTGAC
>JAQXFL010000048.1 GCA_029250345.1 Candidatus Poseidoniaceae archaeon | reverse complement strand
TTACACGCTGCTCATTTTTGGAATGACCTCGGGGACACTTGGGAACTCAACGACGATTGACCACTCGGCATCGAAAACATTCCTTGACATCGGTGGGGAATGTGACGAGATTACGGATGAACCATGGATTCTCATATTCCCAAATGAAGATGCTGGGAAATTCTCAATGTACGGCTACAACCTACCCCCCGGGCATGCGGTTGGAACCTACACGATCCACCATCTAGAAGACGGAGTGCATGAGATCGAATCTTGGACAAACTCATCAAGCATCGAAATTCCACCTGAAGGTAAAGCCAGTGGATGGTACTACTCCGCTCCATTCGTAGAGCTTGAAGAAGGGCATTATAACTTGAATTATTCGATAACAGTGTATAATCAATCAAATATCTCATCTGCGAGTGTTGTCGATGGTGGGGAAGAAATATCCAAGTCCGTTGAATTTGAACTTGATATTTCGAAACAAACTTTTGCCTTCCTTCCGTTTGTCGACTCGGAAAAGAAGCATCAAGTTCGCCTAACAGATACAGGTGCTCGCTCATGCTGGGGGATTCAAGACCTCGGTAACTGGGGATACATCCTCATCGGAGCTGAATTAGGCGGTGGCCGTGAAACCGCCATGCTGACCGGTGGCGCTGCAGGCATTCCTGCTTGGTGGATGGCGTTTTCTTCGCTTTCCCTCTCCGCTATTTCACTGCTGATCATTTATCCGCTCATGTACAAGGTCTATCACCAAGACAGCGACGATATTCTCTCGAGGACGCACATCTCTCAACTGGTCGAAGATTCAATCGTTAAAACTGCAAAACGGTTGAACATCGACATCGATTGGGAATTGTATAAAATCGAGCCTCGTGACCTGTCGATTGACATCATGGTCCCATACAAAAATACGGAGTCAACGCTCTCAGACAGTAAAGATGTACGCGCTGAAGTACTCCGAGAAGTTCTCGAAGAGTTCGCAATATTCCGCGTGTTCAAGCCGGTTCAACTCACTGTCCGAACCATTGGTGTAAACCAAGCCATAGACTTCGAATCAGGTGTTGGAATCGGAACTTCTGCAGAAGGTGAAGAAGAAGACGGAGAACAAAACTACACCGATTTCTTCTCTGAACTGCACACCCTATCAAGAGTCGAAGACGAGGTTCGCGAGAGTCTTGAACTGTTCTTTGCACGACGGCCGGACCTCAGGATGGAAGCAGCTGTCGTGACCAGCGACGATCGAGTCATCTTTGTATCCGTCATCTACCGACCAACACAGAGATTTGCTTTCTTTAGATTTAAGAAAACTCGAGATGAAGTGCAGACAGAACTGCATCGATTCATTTCCAAGCGAAATGCCGACCTGCTGGGCTCACAGGAACTTATCGTCAAAGGACGCAACCAAATCTCAACGCTCTCCGAGCGCGCAGGGGCCGGACGGGTCGAACGTGACATCAAAAACGACCAGCGCATCGTTGCTGTTGCAAAGCAAGACGGATTTGGTGGCAAGATGTTGCAAACAAAATTCCTTGGTAACACGCTTTCAACGGTCGAATACATGGCCAATGAAAAGCGCGAGATGATTAACAAATGGGGATTCTGGGGCTTAATCGTCTTCGTTTGGATTCCGTTTATGGCATCTGGAGTATTGGTTGGAGCAATGCTCGGATTGTTGTCTCGAATGAACTTCACTCGTGTGCTTTCAGCAACCATCATCGGGGGTTCAATCGCCTCAATCACCTGGGCATATACCGCTGAAGGCATTGTGAAATTCATGCACCAATACAAACTTGAAGCGGTTATTCCTTTGATTATCGTCGTCTTTGTTGGTGCTGCTTTCCTTCACATTCGTTCGACCAAAATGCGACGACAAACTGAATTGTTTGAAGACACACTGCTCGACAATTTCCATGCGAACATCCAAGCCAAATACGGCGAACAGTAAGGGGTGTAAACTTGGACCCCATCCACCAACTCGAAGGCAATTCTGGACATGTTGGAGAACCCGCAGTCATCGGCATTGTCACCATCAGTGACCGTGCGAGTGCTGGCAAGTATGAGGACGAAGGCGGTCCTGCAGTACTCTCATTCCTGCGTGAAGGAATTGCCAGTCCTTTGACTGTCCACTACCGATGCGTCCCTGATGACAGAGCACACATTGAAGCAACGCTCATTGAAATGAGTGACCAGATCGGTTGCCATGTCGTTGTTACGACTGGAGGCACTGGGCCCGCCCAAAGAGACGTGACTCCAGAAGCAACTGAAAGTGTGTGTGAGAAAATACTGCCAGGTTTTGGAGAACAAATGAGAGCCATCTCTCTCCAGTATGTTCCAACTGCCATTCTCTCAAGACAAATTGGAGGTATCCGGGGCAAGTGCCTACTGTTCAATCTCCCAGGCCGTCCAAAATCAATTCGAGAAACGATTGACGAGATTTGGAAGGCAGTTCCTTACTGTGTCGACCTTCTTGGAGGTCCTTACATTGATTCGGTTGATAATGTATGTAATTCCTTCCGGCCAAAGTCTGCTCGACGAAGATAAATGCCCATCGTATAATTCAAGAAGTGCATCCGCTCAAACCGGTTCATGGACGGTACAGATACCCGTGGAAACATGCTAATTGTTGGAGCAACAGTCGTTTTACCGAACGAAACGAAACATGCTGACGTTCGAAC
>JAQXFL010000076.1 GCA_029250345.1 Candidatus Poseidoniaceae archaeon | reverse complement strand
CATTGGCGGGGCAATACAATTCAATTTGGGGCAGGTGGCCGAACAGTTGTCCGAACTGCATGAAACATACGACATCAAACACCTGTACAGCAACGAGGAAACGGGTCTCCAATGGTCGTGGGACAGAGACAAATCGGTTGCTGAATGGTGTTCAACAAACGGCGTTGAGTTCACCGAATTTCCAACCAACGGTGTTGTTCGTCGGCTTGGTACACGGGACCACTGGAAGAAACATCGCGACGCACGGGTCACCTCGGAACAAATCAATACTCCAGTTGCAATGGAGTCGCCCAAAGGGTTCACCTCCAACGAAATCCATTCCATGGAACGGCTGGGGCTCAAATCTCGACCCCTGGTCGAGCGCCCACTGCCAGGAGAAAAAGCCGCTCTCAACGTCCTTTATTCGTTTCTCGATGAGCGTGGCCGTACCTATCGCAAAGACATGTCCAGTCCGATAACTGGATGGGATGCTTGCTCCCGCCTGTCACCGTACCTCAGCGCAGGCTGCATCACGATTCGACAGATACTGCACCACACCCGCCGCAAGCAGAAAAAAGTCAAGATCAATCCCCGCTCGAAAGAAAACCTTGGTTGGACTTCGAGTTTGAGTTCGTTCCAAAGCCGTCTTGCATGGCACTGTCATTTCATTCAACGGTTGGAGTCGGAAGCGACGATGGACGTCATCGCTTTGAATCCAGAATTGGACGGGCATCTGGCCCGAGAAATGGACATTGAACGGTACGTTGCTTGGTCTCAAGGAAAAACGGGGTGGCCGTTCTTTGATGCCTGCATGCGTTCACTGATTGCGACGGGTTGGATTAATTTCAGAATGCGCGCCATGCTACAGTCGGTTGCCTCCTACACGCTTTGGTTGCCTTGGACCGATACGGGCCTCCATCTCGCACGTTGTTTCTTGGATTATGAGCCGGGAATCCACTGGTCACAGGTTCACATGCAATCGGGTGTGACCGGTATCAACTCAATACGAGCCTATTCTGTTCGCAAACAATCCACGGACCAAGACCCCGATGGTGATTTCATTCGAACCTGGGTTGAAGAGCTGCGAGATGTACCTAAGGAACACATTCACGAACCTTGGCTGATGAGTGACGAGCAACAAAAGGAATTCAATTGCCTTATTGGCGAAGACTATCCATCTCCGATTGTTGATGAGAAAACGGCACGTAAGGAAGGCGTCAGTAAATCCTATTCGGCCAAATCAAAACCTGAATCAAAGCAACGCTCACTTCTTGTTTACGAGGTTCACGGGAGTCGAAAACGGCGTTAGGCTTCAGTAAACCATCTGCACTTCAGAGTCTGCAGCGAGTTGGATGACGCCCGGTGGGCCACTCCAAACGAGGTCCAACCCTTCGACAAATACGCCGTCTGAGTTTTCAGGTGTGAGACCGACAATGGCTTGAGAACCAGTGGAGCAGTAGATGCCTTCTGCATTCTTTACAAGTTCCTTGAGTATTCCCCGACAAAAACCATCGGGTGTGCCTACGCGTGTGTCAAGTTCAGAAATGTAGTCACTTTGCAGGAGTTTTACGCCGAATGAAGCAAAGAAGATATTCACCTTGTGTCCGTCGTTTATCGCTTGATTGGCACAAGCCATTCCAACAATGCACTTGCGTGGGTCAACTTCAGGATCGGTTACAATTTTGAAGAACATCTTCTTGCTCATGAATCGATGATAACACTGAATGTATTAGGATTTTTTTACTCAAATTCCGGTGACTTAAACAGCGGTATATATCCGATTAGGCAGACCGATGAACATGATTGACCGACTTCCGAGTCATTTGGCCGAACGTACCCGTCAACTCAACGCAACAGATACTCTCCACGGAGACGGGCCTGTCGTCGTCTGGCTCAAATCCTCTTTCCGCGTTCATGAGAACCCTGCCATCGAAGTAGGTGCCACCATTGCTCAACAAAACGGTCTCCCGCTTTTGATCTACCACGGCATCGATGAACGGTATCCACACGCCTCACTTCGACATCACAACATGCTGCTCGAGGCTGCAATTGATATGGACGAGAATTGCCGAAAGAGCGGCTTGCGCTATGTGCTTCATCTCGCACGCGAAGGCCATCGTCAACCAGTTTTGAAAGAATTCAGTCAAACTGCAAGTTGCATCGTCACCGACATGTTCCCACTTCCACCGTGGACAGAATGGCTTCAAACCATTTCGGCATCAGCCAAAGGGCCAGTGTTCGATGTTGACTGCCACTGCGTTGTCCCAATGCCGTTGTTCGGGAAATCAGTTGATCGTCCCTACAAATACCGAGATGCAACAAAAAAGATGCGCAAGAAACGATTGCAAGCATCATGGCCTGTTCTCGATGTTCAAGCCGAACAATACACGGGCGAGCTTCCGTTTGAACCGGTCGATATTGCCAGTCGCGTTAAAGACCCAAACGAGAGAATTG
>JAQXFL010000046.1 GCA_029250345.1 Candidatus Poseidoniaceae archaeon | reverse complement strand
CATGCCCGGGAACAAGTGGTTTGCTTCCTCGATGGCCCATATATCTGTCCAGCCGTGGCTTTCAACCAAAAGTTGGCGAAGTGGATGTGAAGACTGCTCTCGCAGAATGCTGTCTGGAGCGATAAGGCGTAGACGGCCTCCAGTTTCCAATATCTGCAATCCACGCTCGATGAACAATCGGTACAAATTGACGTTGCCTCTCATCGTTGAGAAGCGTTGCACCCCATTATCGGACAGGGCGCGAAGTTGCTCACCCAGTTCTCGGCGGAGTTTGCTTCCCTCTTCCATTCCTCTAAATCGGTCTTTAATTCGCAACCACGGAGGGTTGGTCACGATAAGGCTCGGACTTTCCTCCCACGGCCAATCGCCTTGGAGAGTATCGCCTTGGCGAACCGCAAGGTCAAACAAATCCTCAGCTTCCTTACGAGGAAGGCAGCCTGGCTTGTCAGATTTGAGACTGACTAAATCAAACCGAATACATTCCAAAAGAAGGCGCTGACGGGTTGAGGCAACGACCAACTCATCGTTGTCAAGGAGTTGGAAAGAAGACAGTAACATTCGTGTGTCTGCAATCTTCTTCTCTTCGGTGCTGTCGGAGTGACTTTCAGCATGTCGGCGAATGAGGCGTGCGTGGAAAATACCACCGCCGCATGAGGTATCGGCAACGGGGAGAGGTATTCCACTGAGTGTCCGCAATCCCTTCTCAACACGTTCGAATTCAACTTCATCGTCGACTTCGGGTTCATTGGCGTGCTGAGGGAGATTCAACTTTTCCAGGTGTTGACGGAAACCTGGCGGGAGATTGTTGAGGTGCATCGAGGAGGGTTGGGTTGGGGTCTTCGGCCGGGTTAGGCTTTCAAGGAGTTCGGATGCGATGACGGCATCTGCCAAGCGTGGAGGTGTTGGGTGCGCCCCACGAGGTGAGCGGCCGTCCGCTTCAGCATCGTGGCGAGCCAGAAGATGGTCGAGAACGTGACCTGGGTCAGTGAGAAGATTGGCAGGTAGTGTTGGCCAGTCCTCTGGCAAGAGAGCAGCGATTGGTTGGTGAACAAGAAGTGACTTCTCCCACGCAGCGAGCCAAATATGGATTTGCTCTGTGCGGTTTTCAAGACATCGGTCCAGTCGTGCATACCATCCGCTTACTCCGCTCTGCATTCGCCCCACCCAACACAGCGGGCTGGCTTGTCCGGTTTGAATGTGACCCTTACCAAAAGGGTCTAAAATCGCGTGGTTTAAAATTCACAACAGACCCAAATGCTGGAAACTTTCATTGTGCCATTCCCAGCCGGATTTAACCCACTCAAACAAAGCAGAGAGTTCCTTTTTCCGCACCCCGGCGGCTTTCGCCAATGCCTTGATTATTTTAATTTCAGAATCATCGTATTCACCGTCGACGGCGGCGACAAGCATGGCATCTCGAAGGGCGATTTTTAGGACGACAGGATTCAATCTGGATACAACCAAATCCAAAGCAGGAGGGTTTTCAAGCATGTTTCTGATATTTACCCTCATCTCCGGGTGCATCATACAACGGCCCATGAGTGCTTCGATTATGGCCAATTCTTCTTTGACCAGAGCACCGTCTGCCGAAGCAACGATGACCATCAATTCAGCATATCCAGTGACATCTTCTTGAGCGAAGTCCACCGCTAAATCGAGATACACAGACTTCACTCCGAAATCTCGTTCAGAATGTCGTAGCCCTTCTGCATCCATGCATATCCTTGGGAGGTCCAATTGAGCAACCGTTCCATGGAGTCAGAAGCGAGACCAAAGTGCTCGATAATTTGTTGCAAGACTTCTTTTTCATCGTCGTCCACATCGCCATCAGCAGCCGCCATTAAGGTTGCATCTCGAAGAGCGAGACGTCCTGCTTCTTCGCCCATGCCATCAAGGCATTCTTCGAGCGAAGGTGGTGTTTTCAAGGCATTTCGGATCATTTTACGTTGCGATGGGGACAATAATGCAGTCCCTAACCGTTGTTCGAACATGGCCATTTCGTCAACGGTAAGTTCGTTATCAACACGGGCCATGAACGCCAGCAGGCGAGCATAAGCGAAGCGTTCTTCTCGGGGTAGTTTGTGGACTGTATCCGGTAGCATTGCACTGCCGTAGCGGACATAGACTTAGAACCCAACGCCGGTTCTTGAGCGTTCCTCCATGTTTTGAAACCCGGAGAAGAATTCCAACGACGAGGCAAAATGCAAGAGTTGATGACTAAGTGTTGGGTGTGGGTGTCATGGAACCAAGTTTGAATGTATTAGGACAACCGCTCGACACATGTTCTTGTGACCCGAACACGGGATGGTATCGCGACGGTAAGTGCAACACCGATCAAAACGACCGTGGTTCGCATACGGTGTGCTGCGTCGTAACCAAGGAATTTCTCGAATTCGCTCAATCACAAGGCAACGATTTGATGACGCCTGCGCCACAATTCTCCTTTCCAGGGCTTAAGCCGGGCGATTCGTGGTGTGTCTGCGCCCGAACATGGTTGGCAGCACTGAATGCAGGCAAAGGATGTCCCATTGATCTTGAAGCAACGCATGAAAAAGCGCTTCTTATCGTGCCACTCGAATTGTTGGAAACTCATGCTGTTTGATTCTTTTCAACCCGGTATTGGAACACGAAAAGACGCATGATGGCCCAGATTATTAAGCCCCAAACCAGCATGTTGGCGATACCAAGTAGACGCAAAGTGCCTCCTTGCTCGTTAGCAAACAATCCGATGGTATAGGTTGAGCCTGTGAGACTAAACGCATAGGCGCCAATGGATGAACCAATGGTCCATTGCATCGATTTCCGGTTGTCAAAAGTGAACCACCGATGAATGAAATGAGCCATGAACGCCGTTGCGCCCCATGCTACCGCCCAAGCAATACGGATACTCGTTTTGTCGTCATCAAGAAAAAATCGAATGCATTCCCACATCAAAAAGAACACAGCGCTGTTGAAACCTCCTGCGAGAGTAAACCTCTGCAGAGAACCCCTGGGTGCGAGTTGGGATATTTTTGAGTTGTTTTCCATATTAATCGTCGTTCGTAACGACATCACTGGGTTTTCCAGTCAGTACTTTTCGTAATCGTGCATTGTCGGTTTGCATTGCATCCATCCAATCGTATTTACAATCCAACTCATCAGCAAGAACGCCAAGAGCAAGAGAATCTTTCGGCAAACATTTGCCACCAAACCCACGATTGAGGCCGAAAATAGGGTCCAAATGAGATGGTCCGATTGGTTGAGCTTGTTCAGCGGTAATCATATCTCGAATCGTGTACCAATCTTCGCCCATTGCTTGACAGATGTCGTACAATTGATTGGCGAAGGTTACCTTCATGGCGTAAAATGTATTCTTCGTGTATTTGACAAGTTCAGCTTGGGTCGGCGTGACATGGAATGTTTGGTCTCGGCGTAGCACTCCAGCTTGTCGATGCTGTTCAAAGACCCGTTCTGCAACGTCTGAGTGGTGCGTTCCGCAAACCAAAATATCTTGATTGGCAAAGTCTTCAAGGCGACGGCGTTCTACCAAAAACTCTGGCGAGAAAGCGATTTTGAGATGAGGGTACTGCTCATGATAGCGTTGGGTCGTCCCCGGGACAACGGTGCTTTTGATCACCGCAGTGAAGCCTTCAGGCAAGGCATCCAAAGTTGATTCAACAATTCGAGTATCGCACGCACCCGTGTCTGGGTGCGGTGGTGTAGGAACAGCGATGTAAGCAAAGTCCACATTATCCGTGACAATGGATAGTTCTGTGCTCCTTGCTGGATCGTGAACGAACAGTTCATGAGCGTCAGAAAAACAATGCTCAATTGCTCCGCCGACCATCCCAGCGCCAATAATGCCGATCTTCATGGATGAATGCCAGCGACGGTAGGCTTTGATTGTAATGTTTGATCAGCGGTGAGGGTTTGGATTTAATTTGCCATCCTTCACCATTTGAGAGGCGAGTAACAAAGAGTCAGGTGTGCCACAATCGACCCATGTTTCATGCCCTACTGAGAGCAATTTGGCCTTACCTTGGCGGACATATTGCCGCGTGACATCGGATATTGAAACGGATCCGCCGCGCTCCTCAACAGCTTGGTCCAAGTAATGCCAAAAGTTCTCATCAAACAGGTATATCCCGCCAATGGCAAGATTCGAAGGAGGATTTTGTGGTTTCTCTACAATGTCGGTGATGTTGCCCTCTTCATCGGTGACAGCGACTCCGAATGCTTCGGGGTTCTGTTCTTCACGAGCCAAAAGCACGCAACCGGGGCTCTCTTCAGAGGTGTTGAAGCGAGTAACTTCCTCTTTCAATTCGAGCGTTGTGATGTTGTCAGAGAAGTAGACCAATACCCGGCAGTCTTCATTGTACGGGCGGGCAAGATTGAGTGCTGCCGCAACACCTTGAGGTTCTTCCTCGAGAACATAATGAATTTTTTCTCCTTCAAAGCCAGCACCGACATGCTGTGCAATTTGACCGATGAATTCGTTGGAAATGATGGTGATGTCTTTGATTCCAGCACGGCGTATTGTTCCGAGTGCGAAGTCGATTACTGGTCTGTTGTACAAAGGTAAGAGCGTTTTTTGAGTGTAGCGAGTAAAAGGATACAATCGGATTCCATGACCGCCTGCTACTAAAATGGCGGTGGTCATCATAAGAGAGGCTAGAAGGTCGTACTTATTGGGCTTGCCTCAAACAGGCTCGTCACCGCTCTTGGATTCCATCAATGCCTCTACGGCACCATCCTTGGCATTTTTCTCAAACCAATCGGTACGAACCAAATCGCCGAGCCGCTCGACGCCTGCTTCAATGAGGTCTTGGTCGTTCGACTCGGAATCTTTCCAGCGTTGCTGAGCAATCTGCTCGTAACGAACATTGGCCTCGGAGACCAAGAGTTCAGACGGTCGCAAGTCGCCTTCAAGGCCGTCGAAGTTGCCAGCAGAAAGCGAAGCATCCCGCCGTTGTAAAGCAGAATCAAGGGGTGATGCCGTCTTGCCTGATGTGAAGCCCTTCTCATCTGAACCACGGTTTCGGCGCTGAGTCTTCGAAACTTGAAGCGTTTGAAACGAACCAGATTGTGCTGCCTTCAATGCAATTTCCATACGAGAAGGGTGGTCAAAAACGGCTGGATCAACTTCAAGCAAATTGAACAATGCTTCTTCTCGTTCGCGTGCCCGAAGGACGGACCGAAAACGAATCAAGAAGACGATGGTAATCGACACAAGAGCGAACGCAGACGTTTCGATAACAGAACCGCGGTACATTTGCATGACTGCAAAAACAAACCCAGTTAGAATAAATGCGAGAAGACGGATGTAGAGGCGGTGTTGGCGCTGTTGTTTCTCTTCGGCAAAGTAATGCCGAATGAAAAAATCACCTGGATTCTCCATGGGAACCCCTAGCCGTTGAGTGCCTTTTCAATTCGAACAAGATACTCTTCATCGCTGAGCGAATCTTCTTTCCAACCGAGGTCGGCAAGAGCCTTTACTCGGCTGGCTTCGATACTTATCGTCATCCGTTCAAAAGCAAATTGGATGAACACTCCAATGATGAATATTGCCGCAACGGCAAATTGCCATTGTGAAGTGAAATACCAAATCAGACCGCTCACAACGACAGCTTGGCTTACAGAAAAAATCACTCGGTTGCGCAATTTCCTCTTGGATTTCAACGTATCGAGAAGCCGCTGAGCGCTTTCTTTCCGTGTCGCCATGGTGATAGGCAGAGGGCGTTGAGGTGTCAATTTACCGCTTATTGCAAAGGCACGAAACAATCGTCATCGATTTCGATGAGCGTACCGTTCATAAGAGAGTAATCCAATGCTTCATCAATTTCTTCTGGACTTATTCCGCTGGAGTTGAGTTCCTTGAAAATTGTCTCGAGCGTTGCGCATGGAAGGCCTTTGGCCAACTCCGAATCCACATGAATGAGAAGCATTTGACAGACGACTGCAAGCAAAGGGTCATCGCTCTCATCGTCAGGTAGCAGTTCGATAAAATTGTTCGCAGGGTGCATTACTTCGTCGACTGAAGGAGTGGTTTGTTTCGTATCTTCGCTCACCGCTGTTCGCTTACCCAGCCCCTTGAGACTCGAGTCGACCTGGAGATCAAAACAATCGAAGATGTTTCTCTGGTTCGGGTCCAAACCCGAATCCTCCTCTTCGCCATCTATGAAGCGGTGTTGAATGGCCTGCAATCTGTGCAAGCGCTGTTCGATGACCATCCGTTCACGGTTGAGGTCCGATTGAACGAGTTCGAGCGTCGCAGTTGCCTGCTCGGACAACCATGCATCAAGGCTCCAATCGGGATTAACTCCGCGCATGATTTCAGCCAAACGTTGAACTTCTACGGGCATGAGTTCGACAGCAATCTGATCATCAGAAATCTTGTGTTGTTTGTCGCTCATGTTCAATACTCTCCTCAATGACAGCCTATGAATACTCTCTTCCTCGGAAGACCATGAGTTCCACTGAAAAACAGCAACACACACCTCTGTTCCAACGGTGGAAACAATTCCACTGGTCACCGGCCTCATTGGATGACCGACCGCGAAAAAGAGCAGCCCTACGAAACCGAAAATCATCACTCAGCGGGGGGCGCATTCATGTAGGGGTTGCTCGTGCGAAAAAACATGGCTGACTATCGAATTGGCATTTTACCGGGCGATGGAACGGGGCGAGAAGTTGCGATTGAGGCTCAGCGCATTCTCAACACCATAGAGCAGCATACAAACCAAGGATTCGAGCAAACGGTGATTCCTTGTGGCGGGCAACATTACGTCGAAACGGGCCAGGAGTGGGCAGAAGGTTCCTTTGATTTTTGCCGTGAAGAAGCCGATGCTCTCTACCTCGGCGCTATCGGTCACCCCGGCGCATTCCTCCCAAACGGAGACCTTGCTGGTGGCTCTGTTATTCTCGGCCTACGCAGTGGACTGGATTTGTACGCAAACCTACGTCCAATCAAATTGTATGAAGGCGTACCTCACAAAGTTCACGGCAAGTTTACTCAGATTTGGGAGCCGGGCATGGTCGACATGACCATTCTACGAGAAAACACTGAAGGGCTGTACCATTCACTTCTACGACGAAGTGCTGATCGAGCCATGGGCCGCACTCCCTATGAACCTCCGGAAATGACATTCCCTGGGCTACAAGGTGAAATTGCCTACGATCCAAGACCGATATCTGAACACGGCAGTGAGCGACTGATTCGAATGGGTTTCGAAATTGCGGAAACACGAAACGGAGCTCCAATCGACGGTAAGAAGCGCGTCTCCTGCATCGACAAATCCAACGTAACACGAGGTTGCCAGTTGTTCCGACGAACTTTTGAGAAAGTCTCACAAAATTATCCGGGAACGGAACTTGATTACGGATTCATTGATGCTTTCACCCAGTGGCTCACACGAAGCCCAGAAAGTTACGATGTTGTCGTTACGTCCAACATGTTTGGCGATATAGCCACTGACCTCGGCGCTGTTCTGCAAGGAGGAATGGGTATGGCTGCGTCCGGAAACATTGGTGACACGAATGCGTTCTTTGAACCGGTTCACGGTTCGGCGCCAAAATACGCAGGAATGAACAAAGTCAATCCAATTGCGAGCATTAACTCGATTCAACTCATGATGGACTGGCTCGGTCGAAAGAACAACGACGAACAACTGATTCAGATTGGAAGCCTCATCGATGAAAGCGTTGCAGACCATCTCCGTGAAGGAAAAGGCCTCACCTACGACCTTGGTGGCACCGCAACATGCTCCGGCATCGGTGAAAGCATTGCTTCACGGCTTTCTACCAAACTTCAAGAACGATTCTGATGCACATTGAAGCGAATGCTTCAGTTGTTTACAGTCAAGAAATCTTTGATGTAATTTAACGAATCTTGGAGAGAGAACTCGTTGTTGTATTCGTTGGAAATCTTTGGAAGTTCATCAGCTGCCAAGAGGGTGTTCATGTTTTCAACGACACGTGAAAGTTCGTCGACCATCGTAACAGAAGCCATTTGCGCCGTGCGCGAAAGTGGATTAAGGTCGATAACGAGCACTGTTTTGCCCATGGCCATCAGTGCTTCGCAACGGTCTCCGTCTTCAAGAGGAACCAAGAGAACATCTGAGTCAAGGATTCCTCGCTTGACGCAGTTCGCACGAGGGCCTTCCAAGCCGGGTATACGGGCATCAGGCTGTGCTCCTAAAATTTCAACATCGTAAGAGTGTGCATCTTTGAGTTCCGTCAAATGTTCAATCAACGCCGACATTCGTTCTGGAGTTCGATAGAAAATATTGATTTCAACTGGGCATCCTATTCGGTCGGCAAGATGGAGCAACTCCTTGCCAGCAAGAGCGACTGCATTCCCGTTGAGACTGATGACTGGATGTTGAGCGGCAATGAGATGTGCTAACGCTTGTTCAGTAGCCAACATTGCGCTGGGAATCGTTTGTTCACCTAACAGGTAATCATACGCTTCACCGCGACCGTGAGCGATGAGGGCGCTCCCTGCGAGCATACCCTTTTTCTCTGCCTCTTCAAGTCGGTGACGCATCAACAACGATTGATACCTCGGATGAGTAGGGTCTGCGGCAATTTCGTCCATCGTATCGCCTCAAGCGCCGTCGGCAATCATAGAGAGATCGAGAGGAGATACGCCCCGGTTCACTGCACTGGTTGACAGCACATCAATGCCACTTTCGTGCCAATCATCGAGCTGTTCATACACGATTCCACCGCTCGCTTCAAGCCAAAGATTTTCCCTTAAGCCCATCTCTTTGAGTTGTGAAACGATGTCTTTGCAGCGTTCTGGGCCAAAATTATCGAGCATAACGACCAATTCAGGTAAGTTGCTGGTATCATCGCGCTGAGACCAAGCGGCTGCGGCCATGATGGCTTCCTTGTCTTCACGAACTTCGATTTCAAGGAATGCTCCACAGCCCTCTCCTGTGAATTCTTGAAGATAGGCAACAATACGGTTTGCATGTGCATCGTGTTCCTCATACATTGTGGCTAAGTCGTTCTCTTTGAGCATTGTAGCATCACTGCGATGAAGCCGATGGGTAAGGCCGCCACCGAGGTGAACGGCCCACTTATCCAAGAGCCCCCATACAGTCTTGCGAGTACACGCAATCTGACCGGGTGCGCGTGCCGACCAGCGTTTCGCTTCTGTTGCTATTCCGGAAAGTTGGCCCAAGAGATTGAGGATACTGCGCTCCATTGCAAGGAGTGTTTCCTTATCGCCAGATAAAGATGCGATTTCATCGCCGTTTGAGACCTTTTTTCCGTCACCGGCCATCCATGAAATTTTGAGCGATGGGGCCCAAATTTGGAGCATATGGTCAACCGCAGAGGTACCAACCACAATTCCATCAGCACGGGCAAGGATTGTTGCAGAAGCTGTTTGAGAACCACCCATGAAAGGCATAGTGATGCCATCGTCGGCGAGCAGCGCTCCAACCCATCGGTCTATGCTTCCAAGAAGCATCCGGGACGGACCCTCTTCCGCAGTCCACAATTCATGCCCACGGTCGTGAGGTGGTCGTTTAGGGTCGCCCATGCAACGGCGTAGAGGTTTGATGTCTTGAAACATACAGATGAGGAATGTTACTTCGTTTAATCGAACAAGTTTTCTTAAGTGGAGCGAGTGACAATAAACCATGGATTCATGGGAGGGCGAAGACAAAGACCAGTTGGCATCTCTTGTTACCAACTCAAAGGTCGTTCATATCTATGGCGCAGGACTCAACAGCGAACGGCCAGCTCACACTGCAGTTGCTGAACTGAAAAAGCGTGGATGGGCAATCGCCCCAATTCACCCCAGAGACGGCGGAGCCACCATCGATGGTTTTCCTATACGCCCTGCTCTAGACGAGGGTATTGTCCCCGAAATTGTCGTTTTATTTCTGGCGCCTGAAAGAGCCCGCGCTGTGGTACGTAACCTCATCATGCGTATTGAAAAGGAAAATTTTCCTCTTGTATGGTTTCAATTAGGTGCTGAAGACGATGAATCAAGAGAAGCGCTTGAGAGCATGGGGGTGAATTACGTCGAAAACGATTGCTTGGTACGTTTTACAGAACGGCATGACCTTGTTTGTAACCGGTCCATTCTCCCACAAAAGTGGTGTCTCCAAATTGCCTCTGAAGACGGCGACGGTTGTTCTGAATGGAGCGTCCATTCCTCAGACACTGCTTCTCTTTCCGTACCAACACAAGCCTTGGAGTGGGTTGGCTCGATGGATGAT
>JAQXFL010000057.1 GCA_029250345.1 Candidatus Poseidoniaceae archaeon | reverse complement strand
TCAGGAGCGCGAGTTGGAGCCTTGGTGTAGATCATCTCGTCACCGTTGGCGTAGTTGGTGTTCTTTCCGCCAGGAATCTTGTTGAGGGCATCCAGAACCATACGGCACGATTGACGCATTTCTTCCATTCGGACACGGTAACGGTCGTAACAGTCTGCTCCCTTGACCGAAGTTGGCTTTTCAACGGCCGGCTCCCAATCGATTTCGTCGTAGACAGAATAGGGGTGAGCCCAGCGAACGTCGTAGTTTACGCCTGCTGCTCGGACGTTTGGACCTGAGACACCTGCCTCGACCATGGATTCAGCATTGGCATAACCCACACCTTGCAATCGAACGAGCCAAATGGTGGATTCGTCGAGCATCATTTCGTATTCATCGAGACGCTTTTCGAACAATTTCGTCTTAGCAATAACGCGGTCAGCAAATCCGATTGGCATGTCGCGCTTTACTCCACCAATACGTGGGTAATTGTAGTGCATTCGGGAACCTCCGAGTTCTTGCAAAAGGTCAAGGAACATTTCTCTGTCACGCATACACCATGTCATGAGAGTGAGGTTTCCGATGTCTGGACCGAATGCTCCGAGCCACATGAGGTGAGATGCAAGCCGTTGCAATTCCGCCGAGATAAGGCGAATGTATTCTGCACGAGCAGGAACTTCTGCTTCCAGAAGGTCTTCCGCTGCGTAGATGTAAGAATTAGCCCACGTCATAGCGCTGACGTAACAAAGTCGGTCGCAGTACGGTGTAACTTGAGTGAAGTCGCGTGCTTCGCAAATCTTCTCTACACCACGGTGGATGTATCCAAGTTCGGCTTCAGTATCGACAACCGTCTCACCGTCAACCTTGACGCGAAGTGTCCACAACCCGTGAGTCATTGGATGCTGGGGGCCCATTGTAATCCACATTTGTGCCATAATAATACCTCACTTAACGCGGCCCTCGTCCGCTGGCTTACGCATGAATCCCTGCGGGTCATCGTACATTTCGTTGTGATCGTGATAGCGCAACTTGTGTTGCTTCTGCAAAGGATGGAACCCCTCAGGACTGTCGTTCGGGTTGAGAACTCGGTGCATGTTTTCGTGGCCTTCGAACTTGATACCGACCAAATCCCAAGTTTCTTTTTCATTCCAATCTGCTCCAACCCATATGCTTTGGATGGATGGGACAGAGGGTGAGTCGCCTTGTGGCAGCGGAATGAACACTTCGAATTCCATTGGAATATCCATTCCCGAGAGTGCGTTGACGTCATGGACAGTACACGTGTTTGGAGTTTGGTCTTGGACAGGTTGTCGCAAGAAGTGGTATGCAACTTCCCACCCACGCTCATCAGGACCGTCTGGGAAATGAGTTCCTGTGACCATCGAACAGTAATTGACACCAAGGTCGTACTTCATCCATTTCGCCAAGGCCAACCAGTGTTGAGGCGGGCATACTGCTCGAACGAATGCGTATTTCTTAGCGTTTGAATGGTTTTCGATGGATGCGACGATGCCGCTTCCATCAAATCGGTCGTTGATTGCAGCGAGGCAGGATTCAGCAGCCGAAGCATTCTGTTCTGCAGAAATTGAACCGACCATCTCAGTCCTCTCCCACAATAACTGGCTTTTCGCTGGCTCTTTGAGCGCTCGGAGCGGCACCGATTCGAATGATTTTCTCACGGAGCAGTCCAAATCCGTCAATCAATGCTTCAGGGCGCGGTGGGCAACCTGGGATGTAGACATCGACTGGGATTACCGTGTCGACGCCTTCGAGAATGTTGTAGGATTGGAAGTAAGGTCCGCCAGAAATTGCACATTCACCCATAGCAATGCAGTACTTTGGCTCAGGCATTTGCTCCCATAGACGAACGACCTTATCAGCGAATTTCTTGGTGATTGGCCCGTTGATGAGAAGGACGTCGGATTGTCGGGGGGATGAGCGGAACAGAACACCAAATCGGTCTCCATCGAACCGAGGGGTAGCCGCAGCTGCCATCTCAATAGCACAGCACTTGATTCCCAAGTGGAGCGTAAACAATGATTTGCGTCCAGCCCAATTGAAATATCGGCCTGCTAGAACACCGAGGAACTTCTTGATCCGTGTTGCCTTGAGTGCTTCGTCGGTTACACCACCGACCATCTCAACCAATGCACGACTGTTGAATGCTGCGAAATTTTCTCCTGCTTCTGCCATGATATTCACCTCAAATGTAAATGCGCCCTCGCTTACGGAACACGTACCAAACGCCAAGAGACATTATGGCAAAGAAGAGGGCAAGAAGCGTCAGTGCGCTCTTTGCTTCAGCCACTGCGTTTTCGGGGGCGCCAGCAGTTGTTGCATCGGATGCAACCATTCCACCAAGAACGAGGAACATGAAAGCGACATCGAATACCAGGAAGATAATGGCGTACCAATAGTACTGGAAGTGGAACTGGATCATGGCGTCACCGACCGGTTCACTGCCGCACTCGAAGGTCGTCAAACGTCGGGGGTAGAGGCTGTGGTCACGCTCATAGCCTTCCAGAAGATACGAGCGCGTGATGTGTGGTCGAGCAGGGTCAACACGAGGACGAACGACCCAAGTGATGAGGAAATTGGTAAGCGGCATGATGATTCCGAGAACCGTCAAAAAACCAATCGAGAGGTACGCACTTGGAACCGATTCGAGTCCGGACATATTTTCACCCATATGCAAAGCATACGCTCCGCATTCTCAGCGACTTGAGGGACTCACATAAGTATTCCCAAAACATCACGAGGAAAAGTGAATGTCTGCCATTCTTGAAACCAGCCCACTGCATGGCAGTAAAGAGAACTTCAAGGCCGTGAACCGCCGATGAATGACTTAATGACAAAAATTGCCAAAGCAAACACCACCAAACCAAGCCCATACATCACCGCTTCCTCACTTTCCAAGCCAAGGCTCAGCAAACCGGATGGCACGTCACCGCTGATGGCAAACTCGACATTTTCTCGGTCTATGACACCGGTTTCCACCGGTTGAGCAGAGAGCGTGAACTTGAGGGTATTTGCGAGTTCAGCATCACTTGGAGGCCGAACGACGAGTTTGATAACGATGGTTTGACCAACCTCAAGATCACATATGAATTCCTTAATATCCGAATCACAGTAGTTCTGGCCATCGGGTTCTATCAAGTCAACAGACCAACCACGGAAACTCTCGGAGGTAAATATGAGAACCTCTCCGCCGATATTCCCGGTATTGGTTAAATTGACGAGAATGACTTCTTTGTCGGGGTAGATGAGGTCTCTTTCAGTGGGCGTATTTTCAATATCGAATTGGAAATCATAGAGGATTTGGACATCGAGTACGATGTCAAAATAACCCGAACGGTTTGCTGCGTTCTTCGTGCTGATAACAACCACTTCCAACAGACCGCCATCGCCTGTTTCTGCCCCTGGGCTGACGGTTAATTTCATTTCGAAATACAATTCAAACGGACGTGCATCATAGCCCCCACCGCACAAGCCGAGTTCACACATCTGTATTTCAGCAGCATCTTTCGATGAACCAATAATCGGTTCGAGTGAAGAATCAAGCAAGAACAAACTGTTGTTTTGATCCCATATTCCGTAGCCGGCCGGGACATCTATTGAACCGTCAACGGGAAGCCCATAGAGCGTTAATTCTCGAGTTGCAATCCCTTCAAGACCTGAAATGTCGAACACGGCTTTGTCGTTACCATCTCCAGTATTTGTGACCCAGAAACCGTATGTTTGCGTACCGGAAGGCGGCAAAAGAGCGGTGCCTGAACGCTGGTCAAGTCCACCGTCCACGAGTCGTACATCCATTGCAAAGACGCGGTCTGAGAGGATGGCCAAGAACTTGAACTCACGCTGATTGTCTGGCAATCCATCGCCGTCTTGGTCGCCAGAATTGGTTGAATCATCCTTGTTGATAATACGAACAGTAATCCGCGAAGAGGAGAGTTCTTCTTCGCCGTCGATACTGACGACCATGAATACTTGAACAGAGCTTTGAGCCGCTACAGCGATACCTTGCGAGGATGAAATGATGTTACCATTACTGTCTTCACAGTGAACATCCCACTCGGGTGAAGCAGTTTGATCCTGTTCTATGCAACGGTAGTTATCTTCGATGTTGCCAGTGTTTTGGATGGTAACGGGGAACTTCACGAGAGAGCCAGAGCGCCCAGTTTGGTCGAGAGCAGTTGCTTGAGCTTCAAGACCGTGTATGGCTTTCACCGAAACGGTCAGCGTAACCTCGGCGTAAGCAACTCCGCCGCCAGCGGGAAGAACCGAAAAGGCGATTTCGACTTGTTCTGTCGCCAGAGCGTAGGAAGGAAGCGACACAACCACGCCCACCGTCTCGCTCTTGTCTGACCCGTGCTTTGAACCAACTGAAACGGTGGTCGAGTCCAATTGAACACTCCATCCAGAAGGAGGGGCTGAAGATGATACGCGAAGATTGTCGAGGCCATTGCCTTGATTGGTAACGGTGAGAGAAACTGTGCCGTTCGCACCTGGCTCTACATTGCTAAGGCTGGTTGTTGAAAGCGAAAGAGATGCCCCAAACGACTGTCCGACAATCACCCGTAGTTCTTTCGAACACTTCACTGAGTTGCCATCTTTACCGAGAATCTGAATCACAGTTTCATCGCCAGCAGTAACTGAATCATCCGGTGAGACGATCAAGTCGAACGTTCGACTTCCGTCACCGTTATCGTAAGGCAGAAGTCCTGAGGATGAACCGTCAAAGGAAACCCAGCCTGCACGGCTTCCAGTTTTTGCCATGGTTACCGACCAATCACTGTTCCCAGTGTTTTCAAGTGTCGCTGTCAATTCAGATTCTTCACCTGGGTCGACCGTCATACTTGACTTGGAGAGCTCCATCGAGCATTCGTGCAGTTCTGGAACCGTGAGGTCGAAATCCTCGACATCTGAGGCTTCTTGAGAAGGGTCGTTGGTCACAGTACCGGTAATCTCCCAGCAGTATTTACTCGCCTCCTGACCTTCGGGAACTTCAACATAAACGGTTACCGTTTCTGTTTCTTCTTGGTCAAGCGCTACGGTCTCCTCGCTCAGCTCAACGGAAAGGTCGTCAACGTTGCCAACGCAGCCGTTGCCGTCTGCTTCAGCAAGCGACAAGGCGATGGTTTCATTGGTCTGACCGGTATTCTCGACAACGACATCGAACTCCATCTCCGACTCTCCAGCCCATTGCTGACTGCGCTGTGATTCGGAAGCCATTGACAAGTCAACACCGAAAATGGCAGAGCCAGAGCCGTCTCCAGCAGTTGTTGTGACGGTCTTGGTTTCGGTAGCGGGCTGACCTGCAACATCTGGAGGGGTTGGGGCTTCAGCGGCCTGTGCCGTGATGGTTGTGTCGCAGCTTCCCTCTGCTGTTTGCGAAAGAGAGATGTTCATTGTGGTTTCACCGAAATCGTTTGATTCAACGACACCTGGAATCTGCTGGATGTTTGAGGTGTACTGACCGCATTCCTGAGTTGCCTCTTCACTGGTCGAAAGTTGGATGGTGATTGGTTCCGGTCCGTTGTTGTAGACTCGCACAGTATACTCACCAGATTCACCTGGATTCACTTCCAAGCCGTTTGCTGGACTTGTTTGAATGGTGATGCTCGCATCTCGAGCCTCGTCTGCAACTACGCCAGGTGCAACCATTGGCAATATGGAGAGCAAGAGGAGTCCAGTAAGGAAGAGTGCACGGCGAGAGGCGTGACTTTGTATCTTTTCTCGGGGGTCCATGACCCCCGGTGGAAGCCTTACTATCAAAAGGCTACCCACGCTTGTTTCAAGCAAATAAGGCTCGGTTATCAACTCATGCTTGAACGAAGGTCGTTGTTGGTGCCTTACAATTCACACATTGTTGCAGCGTATTGGAAGTGCAAGATGGAACCTCTTGTCGGTGGTAACGAGCCCCACATCCTGGGCAACCGAGCATTGGCCCATTGATTGCTTGGCGGCATGACCAGCATGTCGGCGAAGGTACAGTTGCTGGTGTTTGTGGGACTGCAGATGCAAGGGGTGCCGCTACCAACGGAACGGTGAGCATCGGCGGTGCATCCAGAGCAAAACCAGATTCCGATTTGCGGCGAGAGAAGAAAAGCCCGCCAATGAGCAATGCCACGAGAAGAGCACCAATTCCAATTGCACCAACGGGCAACGATTGGCCAGATGTTCCTGTCGGTTCGCCGGCGGCGGACAGTGAGAAAGTAAACGAGCTGTTCGTCATTTGATCGGCTCCTTGCAACGCAAGAGTGATTGTCCCATCACCTGGGCGGTCTGCCCGTACAAGCAGACGGATTTTGGTCGATTCACCTGATTCCAAATTCAAAACGTCGTTCCCGTCGATTGACGCCTTCCAATCTTTCGAACCATCAACAACAATCTTGTGAGAATATGCAGTATTGCCCACATTGGTCAGTGTTACCTGTATCTGTTCTTGAGCACCGGTCGTCAGTTGAGATGTGCGTTCCATCTTCCATGCGGATTCAACCACAGTAGCAACCAAGAGACCGATGTTTTGAGTCGATTCAACTTCGTCTCCGGCAAGTTTGAACACAAAGGACGGTTCAGAGAGAGGCTCCATAGATGAAGAAATGATGACTGTGCAAGTAACTGGTTTGAGGTCGCCCTGTCCAATTGGTTCGAGCGTTGAACAATCACCAAACAAGCCACTCGAGAGTGACACGGACGCAGTAGGTTGCCACTGGACGTCCGCCTCATTTCCGACGAGCCACGTGTACTGAAGAGGGACACCTGTCGGATGAGAGCCTGCTCCAAACGGCGTATCCCATGTCTGGCCACCGTAGGCGAGCTGTACGAAATTGACGGTAGGCTGAGCAAGAGGCTCAACATTGAATTCGCCGACCCAGGTCATTCGGTCAGAACCGCTGTCGAGATGTAGTTTCACTTGACCAGAGGAACCTGTACCGTCGCCTGAAATCCCAAACAACAAATTTTTCGAAGAGGTCCAAGGGAGATCAAAAGCCTCTATTCCCGAGGTGACGGTCCAGCCGGATGGTAGTTCAAATGACGGTGTTAGCGAGAGATCCACATTCCCTCTGTGTTCCAGTGCGAACAGCATACTGAACGACGAATCAGGGCGTAGAACGCCAAGATTTGATTCCAAGTCAATATCAATTGCTTTGACGGTCTCGACCTTAATAGGAATATCAAAGACCCAACTTTCCACAACCTCGGTTTGTGAAATGGCAGTCAAACGAACCATCCGTTCCGCACCAGCTCCAGTCATGACTTGTGGAGGAGTAAACGACATCCCAATGTCTCGGTGAGTATCTTTGGTGATAAGGCCTGTCGAGCCTGAACTCGCCCCGGGCACACTGGAAAGGGTATCAAAACCTGCATCCCAGCCAACAGGGGCTTCAAGGAATAAGTCATAGCCAATGTTGGCGTTGCCAATGTTGAACAAACGAATATCGATACTGGTTGGTTCTGTAGGGGAGACTGGGACGATTTGGTAATCGTACTCAAGACGAAGGTTTGGTAGGTCTGGGACGATGAAATAGAGCATGTATGGATAATTCACCCCGTTGTCAACATCAATACCGAGTAAATCAATGCGATACGTTCCGGGGAGTGGAGGGGTAGGATGAACCAATGTAACAACAATCTCAGCAGATTCTTGTCCGTCTAAAGTAAAGTTGGATTCGTTTGACCCAACATACCACGGCATGGATTGACCCGTGTCTTCGTTGAACACGGCTTGAGTAAGCAAACTTGCATTGGTTGAAACAAGAGCAGTATTGGTCAGATCAAGGTCCCATGAAGTGGTTGACAATGAGGTATTCAGTAACATAATGGTTTGAGGTTCTGCTGAAAGTTTCACTCCAGGGGCAGTTACATTCACCAACACATCGTAGCGGTTGTTGTTTTCCAAAATCTCTTCGATGGCCTCGTCGGCATCGATGATGAATGAAAGCGTGGATTGCCCTGCAGTTTGTGGTGTCCACGACCATACCTGAGTTTTGGTTGAACCGGCACCAAGGTCAATCGACTTAGAATCAATTGTCACGCCGTCAACCTCAAATTCCATATCGAAGAAACCTGAACGAACATTGCCGACGTTGAAGACCTTGGTCGTCACTTGTAATTCGTCACCAACTTGTGGAATGGTCACCGACATTGCGAATTCCTCTTCAAGAACGACCGGGTCAGGTCGTAAATCATTCACTCCATGGCCCATGACAGCCAATGCGAACGGTTGGGCTCGACTCCCGCCGTGAAGAGCATCCTTCACTTTGACCGTCCATATGCCAATCTCTGCGTTGTCGACCATGACAACTTCAACGTTGTTGATGTTATCAGAAACTCCATTTGTCGTCGAGCGCCCGTTTGCAAAGTCATTACCCAGAAATACATCGCCGCTCGGATTGGTGACCTCTATATCGAGGTTGTTGACCAACTGCGTATTGGAGAACGGTGAACCTCGTTCGTCGGACCATGCGAGCACCGTCTTGAATCTTGAATTGCCTTGTGAAATATTGAATGTGTACGTCTTTGAGTTTCCCGTTCCAGAGAGAACCGAACGGTCATCGACCCAAATCCCTTGACCGGTTGTCGGAGCGAGTGTGTTGCGCAAGTTGAGTCGTCCCCAGCCCTCGTCGTCGTTCGGGATATCACGCGCCCCAACATCTTCTGCACCCAAGATGAGCAGTGCCTTCACCAGCGCTCCTTGAGGCGATGGTCGTTGAGCGATTTCCTCAAGATATTCACGAACCATCACTGCTGCTCCAGCGGCATTTGGCGTAGCCATTGAGGTCCCAGTGTACTCAAGATAGTACGTATTGGACCAAGTTGCACCAGCGGTATCTCCAGCCTCTTGCGCACGGCAAGAACGAACATATCCACCCGGAGCGATGATGTCAGGTTTGATGCGCCCATCATCGGTAGGGCCGCGGGAAGAACCAGACATAATCGAGTCAGGAGCACCGGAATATCGGTTTTGATGGTTCCCGACTGTGATGGTGTTCTTCGCGGTGGAAGGAGCACCTACAGTGCCAGAATCCGGACCGTCGTTACCTGCTGCAAAAAGAATGGTGAGTCCATTTCGACCGTTGTAATACCGGTCGTAGTAATTTGAACGATCGTCAACATCTTCGCTCTCAGAAGTGTATTTCCCTTGGTCGCTTTCAAGCGATGAACCCCAAGAGTTCGTGTGCGTGTATGCTCCTGCAGAATATGCAGAATTGAGAAGGTAATTGAGCGATGGAGATTGGAAGTTTCCGGTGTTGTCGTTTTCCATGGCTTGGAAGTACAATTCTGCCGAGGTTGCAACGCCAGAATATCCACCTTGAGTTCCGTCTCCAAGGACGGTGCAAGCAACGTGAGTGCCGTGGCCGGAATGTTTGTCGGCGGTGGAACCATCGCCGATGACGTCATTACTGGAAAGAATACGAGTACCAAAATCACCGTGATCTTCGTCGAGTCCAGAATCTGCCACAGCAACAATTTGTCCCGAACCATCCAAACCCGTCGTGAAGTAACTGGTCATTTGAGAGGTTTTCATGTGCGTACGGGCTTGATTGTTGTCGCCGGAGAAGAGCGGTTCAAACCGTAGAATTCTCAGCGAAGGTTGTGCAGCAATTTCTACAAGGTTTTCTGAGGTAAGAATGCCTTGAAATCGTCCATCATCCCATTGATGGGAGGGTGAAAATACGAGTGGAATGAGTGTCTCAACCTCCTGTGCCAATGAGTTTCCTTCGATATCGGTGAATGCTACGCCGGAAAGAGGACCGGAATCATCGCGCCAACCCTCTATCCGCATCGAAGAGCCAACAAGTGATTGCTCACCGTCTTCAAGCAAGAGAATATCCAGCACATCCCCTTCAACGAGTAAGGCCATAGGAACTGGATGTTGCGCAACGACCCCCTCCGTCTGGCCCAGCATTGAAAGTGCAATTGGAGTGCCTTGAATCAGCAGCCCAGAAGGAGCAATAAATTCGCGAATTGCCAGTCCAGGAATCGCCTCAATGGCATTGCGTACATCGAGCAACAAAAATTCATTTGAAACGATGACGAGGCTCAAATCCAACCGTGGAGTAAGCCAGTCGCTCGGAACTGGGCGTTGAAGTTCGAGTCCATGTGCATCGAAAGTTCCGATTCGACTCACAGCAAGTTCAGAGCGTGACTCAAGTTGAGTCGTGTACTCTTCGTGTCCAATCGCGTCGGAGTAGACGCCTTCAACCAAGTCAAATTGAACCCATTCTATGCCACCATCGGGTTGCATGGAAGAAACGGAGGATGGATTTGGATGAATGAGGGGTGATGCACTCTGCAAAACAAACAGAGTGACGAGGGCAACCGCCCATCTCATCGAGTGATTCATCTTCACGGCTATCCATCTCCTACTTGCTGTCAGTTTGTTGATTCCAGTGTCATGAAATCGGCCATGTTGTCCTGTCAGCTTTATCGACAAACTGTTCAACAGTCCAAACACCAACGGAATGACTCCATGTTTCAGAAATAATTTCTCCGTTGTAGTTGGTGTATTGTAACTCCACCTCGATGATATACTCATCCCACACTGTATGGCCAATGACCATCATTTCCAGTTTATCTCCAGCCAAAGAAGAATGGCTTTCAATTTTGTCAACTTCAATGGACATGAAATCAAGTACTTCGCCTTCTGAAGTTCTGAATTCAATTTGAACTGAAACATCGGTAATATCACGGCTCCCGACGTTGTGGACTTCCGACATCATGAGATGTCCGCCACGCTGAAGGTATTGGGTCTCAACGTTGACCGCATCACGTGGGAGAGCCCAGTACCATCCGCTGACCAGAACTCCGAACAACAACAGGACAACAATACCTGCAAGGGCAACCCGACTCGGGCTCACTTCTCGGCGAATCGTTCGAAGAGCTTTCGAGACACGTTGCATGTCTTCATAGGTCTCGATTCCGTCTTCGTCAAGAGTATAACCGAGAGATTCAATCTTTTGCAATCGTGCAACATCCAGTAACCCAAGGGACTCAATATCTTCTTCATGAACGACCATGTCCCCATGCTCGTTGTACGAGATTGAAGAATCGTCCACCATAGAATCACCAAATGAGCGCCAGGCCACTGGCGATAACTGTCGTAATCGGTTCAACGAGCAAAATATGACGGGTTTCTACAGTATCGTCAGTAAGCGTTCCGACCAAGGAAAGGTCGGTGACCATACCGTTGACACCAATCGATGAAGCGGTTGGTAAGATGCCCGTGAATTGGGCATCGAGAAGGACACCACGACCATTGAATGAATATCCTTCAAGCAGACCGGTCGTGTGGTATGGCTCAACGGTTGCCTCAGCACTGGCAACGATACGTCCGTTGGTAATGTCATCAATGACAATCAGTGGATACTGGAACGGTCCAGTGTAAATATGAATGGTCGCAGATTGGAGGTTCTGGCCAATAATTTCGACGCGGTCGACCGTCACTCCCGGTGACGATGGGACATCGGTTTGTTTGAGATAAAGACGGCTTACACCTTCGCCTGAAGAAGCGACCCGAACGCCCCAGTCATCGGTTGTCTCGACAACGAATGTTGAGGGAAGGTCTTCTGCGAGCATCAAAACGTCTCCCTTGGTGTCAACAGACCGACCTGTAGCTTCCAGATACAAATCCATGTCATCGGTGTTGGACCTGTAATCGAGTTCCATCATCCCTTGGAAAGAGACTTCTGAACGGATGTCGAACTCAGTATTTGGCTGTGCAGCAAGATGCATCTCACCGGGCAAATCACGCATGAATGCAGTAGCGGGCCACCAAAAACCATCGACGAACCGCATCTGTTGAATCATCAACGATTCTGCAGAGTGGCCATCGATTTGATACTCTGACGGAACCAAGAGGTCAATAAGGAAAATATCACCAATCGTGGTTGAAAAATCGGTTTCTTGGGGAACACCCACGATTAACGCTTCAACGCGGCTAAGTTCTCGTCGATCGATGAAAGTGGCATGGGCGGAATCCAGACGGGTTCCGAGGTCGTAATGCATGTCGATGGACACACGGGGTACAGTGAGGTTGTCTTGGGTCGAAAACACTGCATTCGCTTCTACATTGTTGGCCTCGGTTGTGTCCAGTCCAGAAATGACAAATTCGAGGTCACGGCCTTCGAGTCCGTTCACGATTATACTCAGCTGTTGGCGTTTAGGAGTCCATTGTTCGAGATAAACATCAAGTTCGTACACGGGAAGATCGCCGATCATTCTGAAATCATATTCCAAGAGTATACGGCCGGTTGGAAGACTCGGCAACCAAGAGCGCATGTGCCATGAGCGACGCAATTCAAAGGTAATTCCCTGTTCTTCCCACAGGCTCAAGTTTACTCCTTCAAGTTCAGAATCGAGCACAATACCGTCTTCCAGTGCAAGAAGAAGTGGAATAAATCCGGAGATGTTGGTGTTTTCAAACACTTCCAAAACCAGTTCATATTCCGCTGGAGTGATTTTGTAATCACGAAGTGCCTCGTCCACAACTTCACGGCTCGACAGTGTATACGTTGGCATTCGTGAGAGGTTGAACGAAACCACTGTTGCTTCAAAAACTTCCATTCCAAGACCGTGAGACCATTCGGGTTCATCGATTACATTGGAACCTTTTTCGATGTCCATCGTGACGTTGAACAATTCGCCGGTAATCAAGTCAAGACCAAGTGACATGTCTTCGCTTCCGGTCTCAAGTCCACCCAAATCCACGACCGTTGAATAAACGAAATCGTTGACAAGAGAGCCGAAATTGACCAAGTCACCTAAGAAGAACGACAGCGCTTGAACGCCGTCTCCTTCGTCAAAAGTAGGCAACTCAAGTCCGCCTGAATCGACTCCACTCGGGTAAGCAATCGTGATGTTTGCTGGAAGAGGGTCAATCGCAACGCGACCGTTCATTCCCTTGAAGGAATCATCGTAGATTGTGTCGTCCTCCATCAAGACGTTCATTGGAGCAGAATTGGCTCGAATCAATTCGATACGCGAGTTCCCTTCGGGTCCTTTCGACCCAGGGTCCAAGGGTGAGAGACGACGCAGGCTTGTAACATCTGAAATTGCAGTACTAAGGCTTGCTTCACCAGAGGTCTCGTTCACCCAAAAACGGAAGTGGTCGCCATCCATTGTCAGCGGTTGAGTCGAATTGGTAAGTTGTACTTCTATCGATTCCATTGGCGTTGCAGCGACATAACCGACAGTATCTCCGAGAATAAGTTGGAACGATGAGGGGAGGCCATTCAAGCGAATTGCGTTTCGTTGATTTTCTCCATTTCCGCCATAGGTAATGGTCCCGATTGGAGCTGAGGCTGTGTAGGTAAGTGCTTCCGCAGTTTGGGTGACGTTGAA
>JAQXFL010000044.1 GCA_029250345.1 Candidatus Poseidoniaceae archaeon | reverse complement strand
GTGAAGCGAATTTCCACGGTTATGTTGATTTCCACTGTTGCCACCCAAGGTACCAAAAAACCATCATGATCGTAGATGAGAACACCTTCAGCACCAAAGGAACTTCCATTTTGAAAAACATCGGACACTTCACCTGAGTTCACACCGTTTCGTAAATCTGTGCGACCATCTGCCTCAATGACCGTGAGCCACGGTTGGTCGGGGTCGCGGTTGAGTTCATTTTGCTCTTCATCCCCGACACTTCGATCTTGATACGTCACCAATATGCCAGAACCGGGGAGGTGTTGGTCAAAGCCAGAATTCGATCTGTATTCAATCCACACAGACTCATATTCAGTAAGTGGGACTTTGAGAGAAGTGCCGTTTTCGCTCATGCCTTTCATGGATATTGTCGGTCCAACACAAGGTACTTGTGCACTTGATGGCCATGTGAGGTCCATGGTTTGTGTGCGGTTTGCACCGATCAGTTCGAGACTCGCTGAAGTTGGAAGTGCTGGCCATACACCTCCACCGTTCCAATTTCCACTCGCCATTATGTCCCAGTCGCCGATTCCTTGCCAATCGTTCAAGTGTCCAGCCTCGTGGACTGGATAGAGATCCATTGCACCCATTTGATGCATCATCTCATGCAAGATTGTTCCCATTCCACTTGAGCCAGTGCGAATACTCGCCATTGTGTAGTGCCCGACATCAATACCGTTTTCCACTTCGATTGATGTGTCAAAACGAGTAAAGTGGCTCCAGATATTACTCGTTTGCCCGGGACTTTCTTCTTGTCCCTTTGAGGTATGAAGTATGAGCAAACGATCTACCATGCCATCATCGTTGAGATCGTATTCATCCCAATCGGCATAGTTCATCTGGTCGATAACGGCTTCTTCAGCCAATTTCATAGGTAGGAATTGACCGTTGGAGTCCATATCTCTGTTGCCGTTGGTATCACTACCATAGTCGGCCAAAGTTCCCGATGCTCGTGTAACTCGAGGGCTCACATCGATGTGTAACTGCGTATTTGAACCGGACAACTGCGACAAATACTCTCGAGCGATATCGTTGAGCAAGAGTTCTGCTTGCGTTGGCCCAGTAGATTCTGTGGCAGGAGAATTCTCAAAATCAATGACGAGGACAAGCCAACGTTCCTGTTCTTGCAATTGCAAGAGCGGAACTTCTTGTTCCTGAACTACAATCGTGTTTTCACTCACCCACTGTTCGACAGTATCGTTGTTAGTGAAAGCCCATGAACTTGCAAGGAGTAATGCAACGAGGATTGGTACTCCAAACCTCGGACTCATGCTTTACTGCAGAATGGTGAAGTGTTTCAATGCTTGGACTTACTGAGGTTACAACTGCTGAATTGTAATTGGCAATGTGGAAAGGTGATTTTCTACACGGTTGGCAGTTTGCTGGTCCAAATGCACGAGTATTTGCTGCGGCTCCAATTGTAACCCCCACGCCTCTCCTTTACTCCGAGTGTCGAGAAGAAGTTCGATTCCTACCTTGTCCTTTACAGCATCATACATTTTTCCGGGAATACTTTGCTTCGACCAAGGGTCTTCAAGGCTCATCATGATCAATTCAAATTCTGTAATTTGGAACGGCGACGGAAGCGTGCGATAGGACTGCACTTCCAACAGATCCAGTCCGCGCAATTTACAACCTATTGAGCGGCAATTCTGCTTAAATCCATCCGGTACAGGGTCTGTATTGCAACCGCTCACGATGATGTCTGTAAGTCTGTGCCTTAGCGCTGTTTCGAGAACCTCTTCTTGTTCCTTCGTCGAATGACAGAGAGCTGTCACTGACATGACGGCCATTGGCGACTTAGCGTTTCGTGGAATACTGTTCGCAGCTCCTTCGCATGAACAGTCAACGATGAGCATGTTTCGAACACCACCTTCTGCATCCATTATTGGCTTTTTCCCGTTGAAAAGAGGTGGTTCCGCTTGCAACCATCTCCGACTCCCACGCTCGATTATGCCAATCGCAGACACGGTAAGGATGATTGCAAATCCCCCGTATTCTGGAAGAGATGCTAACAGGAGCAACAGGACAATTCCATACACTCTAAATCTCCACCAATCTGCGGTTTCTCTGTGCAGCATCCCGTACGCACCTGCCAAAACCATGGCACTCAGCGCGCATGCAACGATTACCTGCGTCCAAACTACTGCGACTGCCATAGAAAGCATGTGTACTGCATCGTATCGAGCATCTAACATCATTGATTCGTGTATTTCGTGTCCAGCTTGGAAGAGGAAGGGGAATACAATGCCTACAGTCGTGATGACTGCGAGCCCTAGCATCAACCCGCCACCAATGAACCAGGATGCCATCCAGCGTTGCTCATTGGGAAGAAGTCCTGGCCTTGCAAATTTCCATCCGTGGTAAAAAGCGATGGGCGTGGCGGTACCAATGCCGAGAATGGCAGCGCTCATCCAACGAACTGCGCTCCAACGTGCTGGGTCATAGAGATTGAGGCAGCCTGTGTCACAGGGGTTTAATCGATTCAGAACGAGGTTCAATATTTGATCAATTTGAGTCAACCATCCAATGGTGAAGACAGTTGCCAAAAAGAAGACGAGAGTTGTCCTTGAAGTGAGCTCGTTCAAGTGGTCTTGAACATGTCTATCGTGGTCCAATTCAAGTTGTAGAGACATAGGATTCCCTCAGTTCCCTTGGAGGAGTCGGAGATTCAAACGAGGTCTTTTGCCTGTGCAGGTGCACGTGCTTGAACAATGGTTCTGTAGACGCCGAAGAAGGCCCATAAGGTGAGCATGCCGACGGAAAGAAGAACTTCCCAAGATTGTTCATTGTCCACAGTCCATGCAAATCCTACGAGAAGTATTGCAGAAAGAGCACCGCGTCGGACACCTTGTGGAATGGCGAGGCTCTTGTCGAGATGCTCTGGGCCACCACCGAACTTTCGTTCATAGAATTCGCCTTGGATCACCGCCGCCACGATGATGATTGAAAGTGTGAAGAAATAGTAGATGTTTCCTTCATCGAAGAATTGGTGCGCTAATTTCTCTTGTCGTTCAGCTTCGATGGCTTCAGGATCTTCGACAGCGACGAAGAGAGATTCATAGTCGCCTACGCTGATGGTGCGCAGTGCCAGGTTTTCCTCATCATCGTTGGTGGCTGTATCTGGAGGGCTAATCGAGAACGAAACGATGTTCCAAGTGTCACCAGCGTCAAAGTTTCCGTTGCCGTTGACCGCATTGCCGACGAGTTGGAACGGAATGATTCCTACATCTGAACTTGGTGCAGTCCATGTGACGACCCAGTCGTTACCTACTGCAGACTGTGAAAGTGCACCTGGCTCATCTGCAACGGATTGAGATCCCTCGCCGGGAGTAAGTGCTCCGTTGTTGTAATCCCATAGCATAAATCCGCCTTCAGCATTCGAGGCGTGCTGGAGAGAAATGGTGAACTCATACGACTGATCGAGCGTGTATGCACGAGGGACACCGGAGATTGAGACAACCAC
>JAQXFL010000030.1 GCA_029250345.1 Candidatus Poseidoniaceae archaeon | reverse complement strand
CGGCCTGTATTGCATCCCCATCCGAAACTTCGACTGGAACCGACTCGCCGGTGAGTGGTGCTTTGTCGAGTGACCCGTGACCTTCGATGATGACACCATCTGCTGGAATCAGCTCACCGCTTCGAATCTCGACCGAATCCCCGATACGTATGAGTTCGATTGGCACGGTTTCATGAAGAGAATTAGGGTCAGGCAAAGCGCACCCATCAGCACCAACGAGTGGCGAAGGAGTAGTAGCCATCTGAAGAGTAAAAGCGGTGTTGGCAAGTTGAGAGATGTTTTTTGGTTTGTCCCCAGTTATCCTTCGTGCCGTGCGAGGCAAACGGTCCAAGCCACCTTGCATTGCTTCACGAGCTTTGGTTAGAGCGTCGCCTTCAAGATGTGCTGTAAAAGCAACCAAGATGGCGACAACGAGTGCCTCTTCCCACATCCCGAGGATGGCAGCCCCAATCACGGCAAGACTGGTCAGCACTTGGAAACCAAGTTGTTTGTTGTTGATACTGGCTGCGGCTTCCTTGAACATTTGAGAACCCCCAATGAGGAGTCCAGGCAAAGCAAGAGAACCAAGAATGACATTGGAAAGGCCAATGATTTCTCCAATGATGACCAACACGAGAAGGGGGAGCGCAATGCCGCCACCAATTAATCGCCATTGATCGGGGCGAATTCGGTTTGACTCTGCTGGTGCATAGCGCACCTGTGTACCGATAATTTCGGAAATCGATGCATCACGAACTTCAAAAATCTCCTTTGAAACTTCTGTAGCCAACTGCAGAAGAATTCGTTCATCATCGGTGATTTCAACATCCAATACTCCGGGTTGTTGCTTGAGTATTTTCACCAGTTTGCGTTGGTCAACTTCGTTGCGTTGAGCCATTTGAGAACTGCGAACACCGACGATCTCGTGAAAAGGGACATCAGGTGCATGGCCCAAGGAACGGAGAACTGACGAGATTTCGGACAACGGACCGTCTTCAAGGTCAACTTCAACCGTCACCTTACCGGCCGTAGCGGAAACTTTGGTCGTCTTTACCTGAGGCAGGAAATTAAGAGCGCGGGTTGCTTTACCCGCACAGTCTGGACAATCCATGCCAAGCAAAGGCCAACTCACATCGAAAACACCAGTCGCTTGAGTGACCATTGTCGCATCCAAAATCTCTGCATCAAGAACTTCAGAAGGACGATTTTTGACGGTTTTCTTTAACGCACGTATCCTTGATTTGGGTGAATTCGGACCAAGTACCGGTTCAGGAATAAGAGCATCATCGTCATCGAGCGAGAGGAAGACATCACTCTTAGACATACTTCACCCTCGGAGCGGCCTTAGATAATCTCTCGCATCACGTAGCCTAAATCACCAAGAGAACTGGGGCGAAAATTGATGATGAACTGCTCACTCGCCGAACCATGGAGTGGCTACCGAAAGACTGGACTCCGAAATTCATCGCTGTCGATATCGACGGGACAATTACCGATGAAAAAAAACAACTCAACACCAGAGCATTGGATGCTCTAAAACGCCTTGAAGAAAACGGTATTCCCGTTGTTTTAGCGACGGGAAACGTTCGTGCCATCACCTATGGATTGTGGAGATTCCTCAAACTCTCCGGCCCGATATGCTGTGAAAACGGCGGAGTTCTTTGGCACCCAAGTTTCGACAAACCTCTGTTACAAGCGGATGGAAACGAAGCAAAGCAAGCTGCTGAATGGCTGTCGACGGTCATGGATATTGACCCAAGAGGGATTGAATCGAATCAGTGGAGGGAAAGCGAATGGTGTCTCAATCCAAGTGAAGACCTTGAAGCCATTCGAATGCATTTAGCAAAAAGTGAATGGTCGCACTTGACTGCGCTTCGTACTGGCTTCGCAATTC
>JAQXFL010000007.1 GCA_029250345.1 Candidatus Poseidoniaceae archaeon | reverse complement strand
CCACCTCCTCTCGATTAGTACGCAGTATAGCGTTTTTCATGTCCGCCGTAGAGCGGTTTTTTTTGCTTTTTTCGGGGGGGGTTCGAACACGGGCTTCCACCTCTTTTCTTTTCCAATGTAAGTTGGACATTTCCATAAGAGGCATATGTTCTTGAATTATGCCTTCGAGGGTCGTTTGGGAATTCTATGCGCCGACCGATTGCCTTGCTTCTTTTTGCCCTTCTCATGGGCCCAATAACTGGATCTCTCACTGCTTCGAACGACGCTGAACGCTCATCTTGGGCATCCGTCGATTCTGGCGGCATCCAATGGATTCAGTCAGGGCACACATTCGTGATCCCTGAACAAACTTCTCCGGGTTGGGTTGATGACAACACACCATGGTGGGAGCGTACCTCATTGGACCTCGACCGTAACGAAATCCACGACTCTATAGAATCGCGAATTGGAGTTACCGGTACTGCACTTGTGTATCAGACCGATGTGAGCGACGTCCACCTTACTGCGTTGGCGGACCTCGGATTAAATGTGGTTGATGTCATTGAAGCAGTAAACGGCGTTCTTTTGGGGCAGGTCAATACAACCCTTGCACCTACTCTCGCAGCACTTGATGATGTTGTGATGGTTGAAGAATACGGCAATGTTGTCTTCTACGGCGATGTCCAAACACCAGCGGTCAAAGCAAGCAATTCCAGTTTCTACCCTATCGGCGCATGGGATCTTGGCGTTTCCGGTGCTGGCGTGAACATCGCAATGGTTGACACCGGCGTTGATAACGAACATCCCGGACTCAGTGAAAAATTCGTTGCAGGGTATGATGCAGTTTGTTACCTTACCAGCGACCCGACGTGTTACGCAGACATCACTCGCCGCACTGACGGAACCTATGACCCAGATGACGGCAATCAACACGGAACTGCATGCATGGGGATGGCAGCTGCAACAGGAATCGATGCGAGTGGAGCACAAACTGAGTTCTACGGTGCCGCCCCTGATGCCGCCCTCGTCGATGTTCGAATTGGTACCGATGCAGGTGCAGGTCCGTTCGAAAATTATGTTCTTGAGCAAGAGTTTTACGAGTCGGCAATGAACGGTATTCAGTGGATTATCGATAACAAAGACACCGCTTGGCAAGATGCTGATGGCACGAATTACGGCATAGACATTTTGTCGCTTTCGTGGGGCATCACTTCTCATGAAGGCGGAGGCTCGGACGGTAACGACATGCACAGCCAAATCCTCAATGAAGCCATGGAAGCTGGAATTATTGTCAGTGTAGCCGCAGGTAACGACGGCCCTTCAAACGACGGTTTGTCAGGTATGGGTTCTTCTGACCTTTCCCTCACCGTCGGTGCAACCGATGACCGCAACACTGTCGATCGACAAGACGACACGATTGCCGATTATTCCTCTCGCGGCCCTCGCAGGGACAACGGCGATGGTAATCCTCTCAACGAACTCAAGCCTGAGATTTCAGCACCAGGTACAAACATTGTCCAAGCCGAAGGATGCGTTACAAGCGGCGGATGCGTTAATCTTCTTGGAGGAGATGCAGCTGATAACGGCTACACTGGACGAGGCTCTGGAACTTCATACGCCACTCCATCTGTGTCCGGAATCCTTGCATTGATGATTGAAGCAAATCCAGACCTTTCCCCGGCGGAGTTGAAAGAAATCATCAAACTCACAGCTGAACGCCGTGGAGAACCAACGCAGCCTGAAGTTGACCCGTTCTGGAACCGTGATTTCGGATGGGGCATGGCTGACGCATACGAAGCGACCAAGATGGCTTTGATGCTTAAAGAAGAAAACCTCACTGGTTCAATCGATGTCTATGCACAAGTTCACGTGACCAACTCTTCAATCAACGAGTCCAACGGACTTCATGTCATTGAGGGAATGGCTTGGAGTCAAGCCGGAACCATTTCAGCGGTTGAATATCGAATCGGTAGTGGAGAATGGAAGAGCGCAGCATTCGATGAGACAAGCACTCAGTTGGCCGCACTGGAGCGGTTCACATGGATGGTGGCGCTTGACCTTGATGCCTTGTCAGAAGGAAACCAAACCGTAGAGTTCCGTGCTCTCAACGAACAAGGAGTTCAATCCCTTCCAGTTTCAGTTTCAGTCATGGGCACTGGTGACGGAGCCTCAAACCAAGCGTCAGGCTTGTTTGGAGCCCTGCCAACAAGTGGCTATTTCATTCTACTCAGCATCATCGTAATCGTTCTTCTTTGGAACTCTCGAACGGATGCCCCATTGGGTATTTCTATCAAGGAATCAAACGCTTCAATCGATGCAGCAATTGCTGAAGATGCTGAGATGGCTGAAGTCATCGATGGGGTTCTTGTCGCCGAGATCGGCGATGGGAAATGACGATACGGAGATTCATATCTGACCTCGCCTTCAAAAGGACCACTTGATTCGGTGATAACATGCGAACATTCAGCGACAGAGCATTGAGTATTCAGCCTACGGGTGTTCGTAAAATGTTTGACCTCGCAGGTGACGATGTAATTTCGTTTGGCCTTGGAGAGCCCGATTTCCAGCCACCGCCGGTTGCCATTGAAGCCTTTCATCAAGCTATGTTGGACGGCCGTAACAAGTATACTACTACAGCAGGTTTGCCCGAGCTGCGTCAAAAAATAGCAGAATCCTGGGATTCGTACCAATCTGGGATGGATGAAGGTAACATCTGCATTACCATGTCCGGTACGAACGCACTTCTCAATTTGTTTTTGACGCTCGTGAATCCAGGTGACAATGTTTTGCTTCCGGAACCATATTTTCCTCTTTATGGGCCCGATGTGACTATTGCAGGAGGTAAGGCGCGTTACTATTCATGCTTGTTCGAGGATGAGTTCATCCCTCATGTGGAGCATCTTGAATCGCTTGTTGATGAAAACACCGTTGCCATTCTGTACAACTTCCCAAGCAACCCCACCGGTGGAACACTCAACGAATCACAGCGTGATCAACTTCTTGAGTTTGCAAAACGACACAATCTTTGGATTATATCCGATGAAGTGTATGACCGAATTGTCTTCGATGGCCCTCATGTGTCGTTTATGGGCACTGATTATGACCGTGTTTTGATTGTCAACTCTTTTTCGAAAACCTTTGCTATGACCGGTTGGAGAATGGGTTACATCGCTTCAACAAACCGCGAGGCTATGCAGCAAATTATCAAGATGCAGTACTACATTACTGCGTGCTCGAACGACGCAATGCAGTATGCAATTCTTACTGCTATGAATGAGGCAGCTGATTATCCAAATATTCTGGCGGAAGAATTCAGACAACGCTGCGACTTAATCGTCAAGCGGTTGAACGCCATGCCCGGAGTCGAATGTCACAAACCAAAGGGTGCTATCTACGTCTTTCCTAAGGTCAATGTACCCAACATGACCTCACAAGAAGTCGCAATGGAGTTGCTTCGTGATGGGGTGCTTTGCTCGCCAGGTTCGGCTTTTGGGCCGTCCGGTGAAGGACACTTGCGTTTTGCTTACACCATTAGTCAGGAAGACATCAGCAAGGGCATGGACATTGTTGCAAAGACACTTCTGCGCCTTCAGTCCAACGAGTAGGTGAATGTATGAGCTTCTTATCGGCCACAGGATTCTTTCTGCTTGGGGTTCTTCTTGGAACAATCTTACCTCGTTTTCCGTTTTTGATGTTGTCGAGAACTCGAGGTTTCAACACGAAACTACCGCCGCACCCCGAGCCTTTGCCGTTGTCTCCGCACCTTACTCAGCGTGTTCTACACATGCGCATGTTCTATTGGATGGGACTTGTTGTTGCCATACTTCCATTGGTACTGGGGATCGCATCGGTTCGTTGGGGCAATGCAGCCTTTGGGTTCGGGCTTTGGGTATCCAGCAGTTGGCTTATTCTGAACCGCCTGCAGTATTTTGTGGGAGGTATGTCACCTCCTTGGACCAAGGAAATGGCGGTTGAATTGCAGGTACTCGCTGACAAGGCTGAAAGTTCAGATGGGTGTTGCAATTGGGCTTCTCCGCATTGGGGGGTCTCCGGAGTCTATTGCCCGAATTGTAATTCAAAACTCTCCGATATGCTTCGGCCAGATCTCGGCCGTAAACGAAGCGAGCGTCGCCCTTTCGGGTTTCTCTATCTCTTGCTGACAGATGGGCATTCTGTACTGACTTACTTCGACCAGATTCCAGTTGCAGAAGAAGAATGACGGCCCCTTGTTGCAGCATTACAACCGTCGTTTTTCTCCAATTCGGAGGGGCAATCTTTGAGATGGGATTGAATCAGCGTCAACCATGGGGAGGTATGCGCGACGAAAAACGCTCATCCCCAGAGTGTGGTTGACAATTATTGCTTTTTGCCAGGTATTTTTGACGCCATTGGCCGCCTTTATGATCACTTATTTCTTCCAATTTTCCCTGGCAGATGAGAGTGCTGCGATCTCCTTCGACTGGGACATGTTGCCTTGGATTGTGGCAGCTTCGCTGATGTACGGGATGATTGCTCTCTTGTTGGCGCTGTTGTTGGGTGGATTCATGCCTTTACGTGTCGTTGAAAAGGGGGGTTGGCTGCAATTTTTAGGGCTCAGTAGGGGTAAGTCTGATGCCTTTTCACGTCGCATACTGCGCAAGAAATACGCACAATCACCTCACGGCAGATTGACTGTTTTAGCGCATGAACGATGGGTGGACGGGCATACTATCCTGTCAACCCATGGTGGTTTGATTCTACTTGCAGTGCCGTTCCAAGTGATTTTAGCAACTGTCCCATTGATGCTTGTTTTACTTATCCCGGATACGATGATGCATTCTGAGCGTAGGCTCGAAATGGCACTTATCGTTTACATTTTTGGGCTCTTGAGCATCATGAAAGTGTATCCTCGGATTGCAGAAAAATATATCGGAATCGCCTCTTTTACGCGCAAATGGCTCATTTCCATGACGAAACTCTCTTGGCTCGCTCCTGTTCTTGTTCTGTGGCTTCTTGGACGTGTGGCAAGCGTGGCAGTAATCGGTTGGATGGGCCCAGACCTTAACCTCAATATCAACCTCGAAAAAGAGTTGTTCGAATCATCCTTATCCATCGCTTCGATTCCAGAAACATCCTTTCTCGATTTGCTCACAGCGCTTGCAGTTATGCCGCTTGCAGCTTTTACCACAATTGCAGTTCTAGGCGCAGGTTCGTCAGATCCTCCCGAATGGATGTATGAATTCCAAAATCCAACCGCTGCACAGAAACCACCGTCGAAAGCTGCGAGTTTGGTTGGTAAGGGCGCCGGAATCGCCGCCTCTGCCGCAACGACTGCAGCTGTGGTTGCCGGTACCGCATTGGCGAGTAAAGCGACCACTGCAGTTCAGGCTGCCAGTGCTGCTGTTAGTGGTTCAACCTTAGCAGCCCAAGCACCGTCTCATCTTGAGACAGCGTCTCAAGGCATTTCTGCTGTTGATGAAGCAGCGGGTGTTCTGGATTCAATCCCACCAGAAGCAGAAGATATGTCGTTTCAAGGAATCAGTGAATTGTTTGACCAGAAAGACGCAGTTGGTCATCTCACTGACGGAGTTCAAGAACTCACATCCTCGCCGGCATACGACCAACCTGCGATAACGGGGCTGCGTAAATCCAAGTGAATACGAAGCAAATCCTCTGACCCCTGTGGGGTCATCAAAAGGCCATCTCTATATGCCGCGTGAAACTGGAAGGTTATGTTGGTCTTATGCGTCGTATCACTCCGTTGACCCTTGTTGCCCTTATGTTGCTCCAAACTCTTGCCATGGGAATGGCTGCACCCGCCAGTGCTGCTGCTGGCAGAGGTGGAGCAAACGACGATTTCCGTGTCGTTTCAGTTTCCATTGGTAACGCGTCAGATCCGGCTAATGAATGGACTCAATCGAACGGTACAATCGTCGATTATCTGTTCGAAGGAGATTCCATCGAGATCGGTATGGAAATTCAACGAGGTGGCAGTTCTTTCACTGGCAAAGACAGTATTGCTATGATTCAGGTCATCCACCCAATCGGGTATGTTATGGAAACATTCACTTGGACTTCCGGAGTTCTTATCGGTGGTCAAAGTGATTCGGCAACGTTCGTCTGGACCCCAACTGCAGCACATTCGATTCTCAATACAACGACCAATGACCTTTCCGGCGGTCTTATCCTTCGTGCTATGCTTGATAAAGACTCAAACGGCGACGACCGTAACGAAAACGACATGTTGGAAAAGACCGTTCCAGTAGCGATAATGCGAGATCCCTTCGATGGAAGAACAACTCAGTCGTCTACATTTATTGCAGCCCGCTATCCAGTTGACGGTGGCAACGCAATCGACTTTGGCTCATGGACCGACCTTTCTGGTGGAGCAGTTGGTTCAAAGCATTGGGGCAATGCTGAATCGGGTAACAACTATCCTTCAAATGCGCACGACCGCCTCGTCAATGGATTCTTGTCTACCAATGGCCAAAACTGCGGTGCAAACGCTCAACTCGACGCCGGAATGTCTCAAGTTTACGGCATTTGGACTTGTCGAAATGTATTCTATGCATCAAACTACATTTCCACCCAAATCCATATTCAAGCATGGGGCAGTGTAGCCTCTGGCGACAGTGTTTCGATTGAAATGTGGCGTGGTTCTGGTAGCCAAAACATCAACGAATCCATTGTTTACGATATTTCCCAAGGCAACCCGAGCCAGGCTCCCGACCAATGGACCCGTATCAGTTGGGATCCTCAAGTAACATATCTTCAAAACCCGTATGTGACAAATCAAAACGTTTTCCTCGGTGGCAACTCATTCTCCATGGGGATGGTTCTTCGCAGCGACAGCAGCGGAGCAACTGAGGGATTCCACGTAGATGACTGGATACAATTTGGAGTTCGTAAAGTGCAAGAGTATACCTTGGATGTCGACTGCGATGCTCCCGAAAACGGTTATTCTGCTCCACCAAGTGATCTCCTCACTCTGTATTGTACCGTTACCAACAACGGATACGCACCCGCAACAATCCGCTCGGAATCAAACATCTCAAACCTCACATGGATGGACCCTGCAAACCCAATGATACGTCAAGACGCAGTCTACGTGAATGGCGCAGGCTACTCGACACTGGTCAACGACCACGACACAAGCATACTCATCCCTCCAGTTCCAGGTGGCGGTTCTATTGATCTCTGGGTCAATCTGACTATTCCTCCCGGTGCCGATGTTCAGCAACTCACCTGGCAACTGTGGTTTACGGACGCATCCGGTCAGAACTCTGGTGAGAAGGCAAGACTCTCCTCGTCTGTTGGTGTTACGGAACAATTCGGTGTGTCTCTCACTTCGACCGTTGGTCTCCAAGCGGGCTCGTTTGGCCCGAGCCAATCGGGCATGGTTCCTTTCCGTCTGCAGAACTCTGGTAACAGAGATGCTTCGTTTAATCTCGCTACAACTTTCTCTGAGGATGACTGGTCAGCGCTCCTTGTCAACGACACAGGCGCTTCCGTTTCAAATCCAGTCTATGTTGGCCGTGGAGAGAGCGTTAATCTCCAGTTGAACATCACTGCAGCAACCCAAGCTAACCCTGGTACTGTTTCTTTCACATTGCGTGCAACCTGCCCTTCATGCGGTGCTTTGTTTGGTAACGACGTACTTACTCGCAACATTGAGGTGCCAGTCCTCCGCCAAGTGTCACTGGAAACGGACAACACCGATCTTTCAGGGCCAGCGAATGGCGTGGCAAAGAAAGTCTACATCAGCATCTACAACACCGGTAACGATGACGAGCAGTACGACCTTTCGTTAACTCAACAAAACTGGCAACTTGGTGCAAACTTGGCAAGCAGCCAAACTGCTGTTATGGACGCATGGGACGGCTCATCGATTATTCAATTGAATTTGCCAATGCCAATCGGATTGGCCCCTCAACTGTACAGTCTTACAATTACAGCTACGAGTGTTGATGATTCATCGGTCAAGGCGTCAATCACACTTACCGTCGACATTCTTGACACGGCAGCAGTCCGAGTCTCAGACGAAGATGCTGACCAGTCATACATACCGGGTCAATCTGCTCAAACCATGCAGTTTGAAGTGTTCAACGACGGTAACAGTGTGGACCGCTTCACGATGACTTCAAACACGCCAGCCGGCATGAACCTCGAGTTCACGAATCTCTTTGACGGGATGACTCCAGAAATTCCTACAGGAAGCAGTTACAACGTTTCAGTTCGTTTCTCTTTCCAGGACGGTACTGAAGGCCAATTGGTGTTGAACGTCATTGCGACCAGCGTCAACGATGCGACCATCAGTTCTTCAGGTTCAGCAATCTATCTCGTTGGATCTCAGAACTGGTTGAAGATTATCCCAACAGAAATGCTCGTCATCGATGAGGCAGAACCAGTTGATGCTTGGTCAATGACCGTTACCGTTCGAAACCAATACACGACAGCACAATCCGTATCCATGAACCTCGACAGCGGGGATTCTTCAAACTGGGTGCAATCCAAACTTGCTAACGGCGACAGGACCTTCTCCTTGGATGTTGAAGAAGAACGACAAGTTACGGTTATCTTCACCGTTTCTTCAACTACTCTCAACAATCTTGGCAGTGATTCACTGTTCACCAACCTTACTCTGTGGGCAGAATCGCAGACCGTCAGTGATGCATCAAGCACCACTTTACAACTTCAGTTGATCAAGACCGGTTCAGATCTTTCCACTGATGGTGCCAGCGGAGATTCCGATGGCGTTGACATTGGTTCGATCCTTACTTGGGCTGGCTTCATTGTTGTTCTTCTGATCGGTGTTGGAGTGATTTTCCGCATCCTTACTGAAGAGGAAGAAGAAGACGATTACGGTGGCTGGGGCGAAGAAGGCTACGAAGGCAGCGTTGAAGCAACCTACGGCGCTGTTGCCGCAGCACCTACAGTTCCTGTTGCTGGTGCAGCATATGACGTTCCAAAGTCACTGCCAGCAATTGCTCCTCCAGCCGGTGCTCCACCTGCAGCAGCGCCTCCAATCGCTCCTGCTCCAACGGCTCCATCGCCTCAACTCAGTACCGCTGCAACAGCACCTCCTGTTCCTGCAGCAGGTTTGCCTGATGGATGGACCATGGAACAGTGGAATGTCTACGGTCAAATGTGGCTTGA
The DNA here is from genome assembly GCA_029250345.1 of Candidatus Poseidoniaceae archaeon. GTDB lineage: Archaea > Thermoplasmatota > Poseidoniia > Poseidoniales > Poseidoniaceae > MGIIa-L1. The sequence continues at coordinate 2,150 of JAQXFL010000007.1, read as the reverse complement.
GCAAAACGGACAGGCTTAATTCTCGATTAAAACCCAAGCGTAGGGTTCAAGTCGTACTCGCCCTCGGCAAAGATGTACGGAGATGTTCACATGTATGGAAACGGACAAGCACCTATCTTCATTTTGAAGGATGGAACCCAGCGAACTCGCGGTCGAACCGCTCAATCAAACAACATTGCTGCTGCTAAGGCTGTAGCTGATGCCGTTCGTTCCACGCTCGGACCGAAAGGCATGGACAAGATGCTGGTGGATTCCATGGGCGATGTCGTCATCACGAACGATGGAGCAACAATTCTCAAAGAAATGGACATCGACCATCCTGCTGCAAAGATGATTATTGAAGTCGCTAAAACCCAGGAACAGCATTGCTACGACGGGACGACTTCCGCAGTTGTTCTTTCGGGAGAACTGCTCAAGCGCAGCGAAGACCTCATTGAACAGAATGTACATCCTACCGTTATCTGTGAAGGATTCCGCCTCGCAGCAGAGAAAGCGGTGGAATTGCTTGAAGCGCACGGCATCTCTACTGAGAATCAAGACTCCGTTTTGATGGAAGTTGCAAAGACTGCTCTTACCGGCAAGTCTGCAGGTGCGGTCAAGAGTTTCATGGCTGACATTTGCGTTCGTGCAGTGAACGCCGTTGGAATCATCGAAGACGAAGAGAGAATCGTCGACCTTTCCGACATCAAGGTCGAAAAGCGTCAAGGTGGCTCAATCAAAGATTCAACACTCATTGATGGAATCCTCCTGGATAAAGAAAGAGTTCACGCTGGAATGCCACGTTCAATTTCAGATGCGAAAATTGCCCTCATCAACTCGGCAATTGAAGTGAAGAAAACCGAAGTCGATGCAAAAATCCAGATTACTGACCCAAACCAACTCGCTCTTTTCCTTGAGGAGGAAGAAAACTACATCCGTGGACTTGTCGAGAAAATTCAAGCCTCTGGAGCAACCGTACTTATCTGCCAGAAAGGAATTGATGAATTGGCTCAGCATTACATGTCGAAAGCCGGCATCTTTGCTATTCGCCGTGCTAAGAAATCAGATATGGAAGCTCTCTCAAAGGCAACCGCTGGTCGAATTGTGACCAACATTGACGACCTCTCCGATGAGGACCTTGGCCATGCTGCGAAGGTAGAAGAGCGTAAAATTGGTGAATCCGACATGACGTTCATCACCGGATGTCCTGAAGCGAAATCAGTTTCAGTTCTCCTTCGTGGTGGAACCGAACACGTGGTCGATGAAATCCGTCGCGCCTTCGATGATGCGGTTGGTGTCGTTTCAGTCGCTTGGGAAGACGGTGCAGTTTTGACCGGTGGCGGTAGTGTTCTTGCAGCACTTTCCCGTGATCTGCGAACCTATGCAGAGACCGTTGGTGGCCGTGAGCAAATGGCAATCGAAGCCTTCGCATCTGCATTGGAAATCATTCCACGAACACTTGCTGAAAATGCGGGTCTTGACCCCGTGACAACGCTCATTGAACTTCGTAAGGCTCACGCTGACGGCCAGTCACACGCAGGAATCAACGTTTACGAAGGTGGCGTAGTTGACATGAAGCAAGCCAATGTTGTAGAACCAATGCGAGTCGTCGAACAGGCGATTCAGTCTGCCACAGAAACCGCAATCATGATTTTGAGAATCGACGATGTCATCTCTTCCAAGGGCGTTTCAATGGACGGCGGCATGGGCGACATGGGCGGCATGGGCGACTTCCAAATGTGATGTCTGCTCGCTGTTTCGAGTGACGTTTTTGGACACTATTTTTCTCGAAATTGTCAGCCTTCTTTGAAGGGAACAAAAGCGAACCTTGAAAGGCCCCTCCATGGTGGGAATAATTGCTTACGACGCGTAAGTGAGGGTGACGAGCATGACCATCGTAGCAAAGGTGTGGATTGAAGAAGATTGCATCACATGTGACGCCTGTCAGGATATTTGTCCTGAAGTGTTTTTGGTTTCCGATGATTCATCGAAGATTGTTGCTGCGGTCCGCACGGATGGCGTTCTCGACCGCAACGTCGGTGGAGCCTCCATGGCAGGTTCTTTCGGCAGTGATTACGGTGAGATGATTTTGGAAGCAGCTGATGCTTGCCCAGTTGAGATTATCAAGTTCGAATTGCAAACCGACGGCGCAACTGAAACAGTAGCGGAGG
>JAQXFL010000163.1 GCA_029250345.1 Candidatus Poseidoniaceae archaeon | reverse complement strand
ACTATCAGCGTGCACAGGCCCGCCGTCAGGTCCAAGCCCTCAAGGGTATCTTGACCGACGCTATGATGCAACTTGAAGCGAGCAACGAGTTCATTGCCATCATCTTTGACTGTTACAAGAACTTGGTGAAGCACTTCAAGCGTTACGGCTTCATGAAGAAGGTCTACGAGACGACCCGTGAATTCGAAACCGCAGTCCGTTCAGCATTCAGCATGGTGCCTTCTGAGCAACTTGATGACTTCCTCTCTGTCTTTGAAGAAGCCCGTTATTCAGATCACACCATCGATGCAAGTCACCGAGACCGAGCTTTGCAGACCTTGGACGGCATTACCCGTTCACTCACCATCGCCCTTGGCGAAGGTGGAATGGTTGAGCGCAAAGAATTGGTGAACCTTTACGACAAGCAAACGAAGGCAGGCGAATTCGTCGCATCTGACGGTTCTGTACGACAAGCAGGTATCGTTGAAGGCGAAGGCACTGACTTCAAGATTTGATTTCAAAGCCGGCCGAATCGCCTTAACCTTCAAGGGGCTGATGCGCTGTGGCTTGTCCATGGAAGATTGGAAGCAACTTATTGACCAGGCAATGCAAACAGAGACAAGCGACACGATTGAAGCACACGCAACGTACGGTAAAGCAGTACGAGCGGCCCTCGCTCAGTCGCAAATGCTGCTTGGCGACCTTGAGGCTGCCCAAATCATTGAATCGATTTACGGAGCCTTGGTCGCTTATTCACAGCAAATCATGCTCCGTATGAAGGCCGAAGACCCAGAAATCGGGGGAGTTGACCATGCGTTCCGCGCAGGCCAAGCCTACGGCGTCTCATGCGTTCTCAACCATCTTATCGACCAGTTGACCGATGTTGCCGGTATTACGGCCCTTGGAGCACTTGACGACTTTTCCGATACTCTCCACGAAGAGATCATCATTCAAGGCCGAGCCGCGGGACTTACCGTAGAATTACTGGATGCGAAGGGCGAGATTCTCTACGAGTGAGTGGCGAAGTTGCCGTTTTTGGCGAAGCGGGGTTCGAAATCCGAAAACCCAGTTTTCGGGGCACTGCGACGCGAAGGAGTCGATGACCGCGTCGGTGCATTGATAATGGGATGGCCGGTCGGCGAATTGCTTCAAAGCATCGAGGGAGTCAAATGAGCAATCCTACACGTAAGACAAACGCCCAACTTGTTGATGTCATCAACCAGTTGAAAGCCCAGTCTCGCGACACCGGAGCCGCTGTTTGGCGAGATGTGGCCATGCGCCTCTCTAAGAGTCGCAAAAATTGGGCGCAGCCGAACTTGAGCCGCGTGAGCCGCTACGCCCCCGAGGGTGCAACCATCCTCGTACCAGGCAAGCTGCTCGGCTCAGGTGAATTGTCTGCCAACCACACCATCGCCGCCTACAGTGTTAGCAACGGTGCACGTGAGAAGATAGAAGCCGCTGGAGGTCGAGTTGTGACCTACGGCGAGCTGATGAACGAAAACCCATCCGGCAAGGGGGTAGTTATTCTTGGATGAAACAACATATGTATTCGACGCCAATGGACTTGTCCTCGGTCGTCTTGCATCGGCTACAGCAGATATTCTGTTGAAAGCCGCTCGCGAAGACCGTGATGACAAAGTAATCATCATCAATGCAGAACACGCTATTGTTACCGGCCGACCTCGTTCGGTCCTCAATACGTATCATGCCAAGTACAAGTTGAACCACGCTCGTAAGGGTCCGTTCTTCCCACGTATGCCTGACATGATTCTCAAGCGTGCTGTCCGTGGTATGTTGCCTTACCAAAAGAAGAGCAGCGGTCGCCGAGCTCTACGCAATCTACGCGTTGAAATCGGATGCCCAGCACATTTGTCTGGTGATTTGCCAGAAGGCCACGAAAACGGCGATGACGCCAAATTCCGAAAAGATCTCCCAGAGCGATTCATCACTCTTGGAGATATCAGTGCCGATCTCGGCGCTCCATCCCACCGTTGGACCGGAGGTGAGCAATGATGGCTCGTAAAAAGCAAAAGTCAGTAGAATCCTCTGGTAAGCGTAAGACAGCAGTTGCTCGTGCCTCAGTTAAGGCTGGTAAAGGCCGAGTGCGTGTTAACAGTGCACCTATTGAAATCCTTCAACCATCTCTTGCTCGACGCAAGTCGATGGAACCCTTGGTTATTGCAGATGCAATGAACCGCTTGAGCAAAGTTGACATCAACATCACCACTCTTGGTGGTGGAATAATGGGTCAGACCGACGCTATCCGCACAGCCATTGCACGTGGACTTGTCCACTACAACGGCGGCGCAGAAGGAATTGATGAAGAACTTCGAGATGAATACCTTCGCTTCGACCGTAGCCTTTTGGTCAACGATCCTCGACGCAAGGAAGCAAAGCACCAACTTGGACGTGGTGCCCGTCGCAAGAAGCAGAAGTCCTATCGATGAGGTGAGATGAATGATTATACCAATACGATGTTTTAGTTGCGGGGGCGTCATTGCTCACAAGTGGGAAGAATTCACAGAATTAACAATTTCCGGAATCGAGATGGCGGATGCCCTCGATAAGGTTGGTTTGATGCGTTACTGTTGCCGAAGAATGTATGTTGGTCACATTGACCTCATCACTGAAGCGGCTCCTTTCAGCACCTCTATTCAATGAGACACTCCATTCTGGGCCCGTGGGTTAGCTTGGCCTATACTTGGCGGCTGGGGGCCGTCAGACCCCAGTTCAAATCTGGGCGGGCCCACTTCTGCTTGCTCTCTCGCTGAACCTTGACATTCAATCACCGGAAACCTTTGGTTTGATAGGGGGTGCTGTCGAGTAGCGTTCATGCGAACCGCACGTGCACTCTGCTTAGCCCTCCTTCTTGTGCTGACGCCGCTTTCACTTCTTGCAACACCTGCTCATGCTTCAGATACGACTCTTTTGGTTGACACCACATGGTCAGGCGACGTTGTTCTTAGCGGCAATGTTACTGTTGAGAACGGAACTACACTGACGATATCGCCTGGAACGACCGTTGATGGTGGGGACGGATACTGGATTCGAGTTGATGGAACTCTTCTGGCATCGTTCTCAACCTTCTTCTCATCCCAAGCCCCTTTGACCACTGGCTCTCACGGAGCGGGCCTTTGGACCGGGCTATACATTGCGAACAAGGGACATGCAGTGCTGGACACCGTCTCTATTGAAAACGCAAAGACTGCAGTGAAGGTCGATGGCCATCTAACCGCCAACAAACTGACCATTACCGACGCATACATTGGAATTAACAATCAAGCATCATCGGACTTGGAAGCACTGACTGCAGAACACATCGACTATGATGTCGTGCGCAATTCAGGTTCATTCAATCTCTCGGGCGGATCGTTCACCGACATCGCTGGCGGTGTATGGTCGACAGGTACGACTGCGGTAGACACCGTTACCATGACACAAGCAGGGACAGGCTTGCGCTCCAGCAGTGGCTCACTGTCTGCCACCGGCATGGGATTCTTCCAGACGACAGTAGCGATTGCAAGTCAACAAGCAGCCTCGACATCCGTAACCAGCATTACTGGCGAAGATGTGGCATTGTTCATCGATGCTGCAAACAGCGATGACCTAACCGTTTCGAACGCCGCTGTTGCTGGAGACCGGCTCCTTCTTGCCAACGGCGCTACTTCATACTCAATTGACGGTGTGAATTTTGTTGGAAATACTTCTGAACCATTAGCCGTTGTTGATTCGCGTTGCTTGGGCGATTGCAGCATGAACGATGTAAACATCTCAAACGCAAGCAATGGATTCTCCCTTTCAGGATACGGCAATCACACCTTGACCAGCCTCGAACTTGTTGCAACAGAACGCGGGATTGAAGGCACTGGATTAGGCCTTGTCACCCTCGATTGGGTGAATGTAACAGCGGGAACGACCGGGATTGAACTTAGAGACCCTGACAGTGTTTTTGGAACGGTGTCTGTTGAGATGACATCCTTTACCTCTACAGCCTTGGATCTTCTTGGGGGCTCGCATAACTGGGGAGATGTTTCAGCTTCCAAGACCTACTCTTCCCAAGACACGAGCTCATTGGGACTTGCCGCATGGTACACCAACATTGCCGCAACTTCTCTCACACTGCTCCAATTCGGCAACGGAATACAAGCAAATCACGCTACTCTATCCGGCGACAGCGTCTCCGTCAAAGACGGCAATGGCGCTGGCATTGAAATGGAACAGAGTTCACTCAACAGCGATTCTCTTACGACTCGCGTTTATCCGAACGCCGTGGTTTTGCAATCTGCATCCACACTTCACCTCTCCGACTGGGTGGCAATGACGCATACCACGCCACTCACAATCAGCAGTGAATCCACGGCGACTGTAAGGGATTTCCAACCGCAAAACACACACACCTCTTCTTCGGATGCATTGGGTGATGGGACACTCATCTACGGCGGTTCGACAACAGCCACAATTTCAGTTTCTACATCGTCATTCCTTGAAGAAACTCCAGTCACTTTTACCGATTTAGCAGGCAATCCAGTTCAGGCCACAATACAGGTTCATGGATTTGAAATATTGAGCAATTCAAACGGTGCAGCAACGCTTCCATTGATTGGCAGCGGTTCTTCCGCTGACGTGACGTTACTCGGCGCCGGTGTTCGAGTCACATTATACGGTTCGCAGATGGGCCAATCTGTTCAAGTTCCAGTCATTCCACAGGGTGATTGGACCATCGGTACTGGCGATTATGTCTTCCTTGGTGCGAGACCTGACGGTTCTCCACACCTTTTGACGGGCGACCTTACCGTGTTGACTGGAGGGGCAATCGAATTAGAAGATACGACCCTTCAACTCCCTTCGGACGGTGTTGTAAGCGTCGAAGGCTCAGGCAGT
>JAQXFL010000162.1 GCA_029250345.1 Candidatus Poseidoniaceae archaeon | reverse complement strand
GGAGAACATACCAAAGAAGCAACCAAGCATTTGCTCCATGTTCAATCCGCACAGGATTTTGAATCGCATCTCAATCACGAACGCACTCTCATCGAGGCTGCTGGAACAACTGAAGCGTTCAAAGAAGGCGTTACAGCATTCCTCGACAAGCGAAAACCTGTGTTCCATAAGGAGTGAGAATTGTGTCGGATACGATTGAGGAAAAATCGTTACGAGAGAAGATGCATGAAGTGATTTTTGAAGCCGACACCAAATACGGCACCTACTTCGATGCCGCACTGTTGTTCTCAATCATTGCCTCCATCATCGCAGTCTCGCTTGAAAGTGTGGACAGCATTAACTCCCAATACCACGATCAATTGGTCTTCATTGAATGGTTCTTTACCATATTATTCACCATTGAATACTTTGTACGTCTCTACATTACTCGTCATTCAGTGGAATACGCAACTTCCTTTTTCGGCGTAGTTGACTTGTTGGCAATTCTACCAACCTACCTCAGTCTGATTGTACCTGGAACACAAAGTCTGCTCATCATCAGGGCACTTCGGTTGCTGAGGGTGTTCCGAGTGTTCAAACTGACACGCTATGTCGGTGAAGCAACTGTACTTGGAAGTGCCATTCTCGAATCTCGTTCTCGAATCATCGTGTTCCTAACGACCGTAACCATCCTCTGTTTCATCACCGGCGCAGGCATGTACCTGTTTGAAGGTCCTGAAAACGGATTCACATCCATTCCCCAAAGTGTCTATTGGGCAATCGTCACCTTGACAAGCACCGGTTACGGAGATACTGTCCCTCTCACACCAATTGGAAAAGTGTTGGCGATTTTCATCATGATTATGGGATACAGCCTCATCATTGTCCCAACTGGAATTATCTCAACTGAACTCATCAAAGCAGGTGAGTTTAGCACTCGAGCGTGCATGCAATGCTCAAAAGAAGGCCATGACATGAACGCAAAGTTTTGCAAACACTGCGGTTATGAACTGAATCATTCAGGTAATTCAGTCTCGACAGCCTCGCCGGATGACCAATCGTAGATTCCTTTGCCGGATTTCTTGCCAAGACGACCTGAAGCAACCAGTTTCTCAAGCAAAGGGTGAGGGGCGTAGGCGTCATCACCAAACGATGCTTGCAAATTCTTCAGAATGTCTCGACGGACATCGAGTCCGACCAAGTCTGTTAGAGCGAGAGGACCCATTGGGTGTTTGTAGCCCAACACCATTGCCGTGTCGATATCCTTGGCACTTGCCACGCCATCTGCCAGCATACGTATGGCTTCATTTCCAAGAACGACACCAAGACGGCTCGTTGCGAATCCAGGAATGTCTTTGACAAGAATGGTTGTCTTGCCCATTGCAGCCCCTGCAGCTTGTGCTGCTGCAATGGTTTGCTCACTGGTCGAATCATGGCGGACAAGTTCCAGCAACTTCATGATTGGAACTGGGTTAAAAAAATGCATACCAATGACGCTTTCCGGACGCGATGTGGCAGCAGCAATATCGGCAATTGAGAGAGATGAGGTGTTGGTACCGAGAATGGCGTGTGGCGGAGCAAGTTTATCCAATTCAGCAAAAATAGAATGCTTCAAATCTGGAATTTCCGGTACGGCTTCGATCACCATGTCAGCCTGCGCTACTGCCTCTGCCATGTCGGATACAGCGTGGAGGTTCGCACTCCACGACTCCTTTTGCTCAAGAGTCGTCTTACCGCGAGCGATACCCTTGTCCCAAAAAGCATCGATTCGAGCCATACCGCGCTCTAATCCTTCCGGAAAAGCGTCAAACAAGTTCGTTTTCCAACCACTCTGAGCACAAACTTGTGCGATTCCCGCACCCATTGTTCCTGCTCCAATAACTGCTACGCAACCAATCTCCATGTCTATCCCAACAGGCGGGACTTCATCATGCTTCCTTGGCAACGGGTTGCTTGCTCTGAGCAAGCACCACGCCGCCGACTATCAATACAAAGGCGATCAGAAGCGAAGCACCAAGTTTCTCATCCAGCAGCAAATATCCGCTGTAAATACCGAAGATGGGTACAAGATAGACGTACAAGGCGCTTTTACCAGCACCGATGGTAAGTATTCCATCAGCAAACCAAACATACGACACAACCGTCGAGAAGATGGCGAGGAAGAGAATGGCAATCCATCCATCGAACGACGGTTCAGGAATACCCATCACCGCTGTCTCGACTGCAGCGATAGGAGTCAACATGACCAAGCCAATCACAGAGGACCAAACCGTGAGTTGCAACGGAGAGAGACATCGGTCGGAGTCTTCGGCAGGCTGCGTCATTGCAATCTTCATTTGAATGGAATTGCACGCCCATGCAAAGGCAGCACCTGCAATGAGTGCATCGCCAAGCGCTCGCTCATAGAACGGAATATCGACGTTCGGGGAATAGAGGAAAAGAACGGTGACACCTGCCAGCCCAAGAGCAATTCCTGCACCAAGTCGCCAGTGCATGGCTTCCTTGAGGAAGAAAATCGCAAGCACTGCTGTAAAAAATGGGTTGAAAGTTATCATCAACGAAGCGTCTCCGGCGGCAGTGTATTTCATTCCGACCATGAAAAATGCCTGATACAGACAAGTGGCAAAAAAACCAATCCAGGCAATTCTCTTCCATTCACCACGGGTGGGAATCATCCATTGGTTTGAGAGTTTCAAATAAATCACGAACAGAGCAACGGCGACGACATAGCGTATCCATGAAGCCGCAAACGGAGTGATGTCTTGTGCAATAACTCGGCCAGCAGGCCAGCCAACTCCCCAAACGATGACAACAAAAATCAATTTCATGTGAACCAAGAGGTTCTTCATGAAAACCGCTCCAATCCAAGTTGGAGCATGCGTGAACGGGGTAAGCCGATTTCAGGCAGACCAGCCGCAGGTGCGTACAGTTTCAAGCCTTCAATGCGAGAAACATAGAGCCCATAGCTGGCAATGTCGGTCGGTTCGTAGGGCGTAGGGACACCCATTCGAGTAAGTGTGGCACAAGCCGCTTCGGTGTAGAGGGGAAACAGGTTGGTCGAGAAGTGCATCCATGTTGAAACACGAGTCGCATCGACGTTGTCGAGCGTCAAGAGGTGCTCAAGCAGAGAAACATCTGGATAGTTGACAGTGCGGAGCGTCATCTCCACTTCGTTCGAGATATCTTCGGGCCAAATGAAGGGGTCGTTGTTCGCCCATTGGTCAGCAACTCGGATGTGTTCAAGGGATGCTTCGGATTCGATCGAGAAAAGAGCATCAGCGTACTTTTCATCGTCAACAGTATCTGCCACAAGACCAGGGAGCGCAGCGTAGAACGCCTCGCACATTTCTACGTCAATACCGTACAGAGAGATTGGGATCATAGTAACCCTCCAGAGAGCACGGGACTCAAACTTTTGCACCGATACCGGATGCAATTTGTCGAGCAGACATAGGCTTGTTCGCTACCCATTCTTGCTTGAACAGTTCTTTGAGTTGTGCTTCGTCTGCTGCGTTTGGAATGGCCGAATCCATGTAGGCGTCCCATTCTTCATCGCTGCCTTCGAACGGCGTTCCTTCGATGGTGAACCGTTGGCGCTTGAATGCACCAATGGCACGGTTGAAGTTTTCATGAGGGACAATTAACGGAGCACTGCCTTCTGGGAGATAACCGTTGAGTTTTCCAACTTCAGCCACGATTTCGGAATGATAGTGTCCACGAGCCTCTTCGTTGAGAACTTCTTTGTTGACTTCAATTCCTGCTTCGAGTTTCTTGCGCTCGTCCCAGCGTCCTTTGACACCCCAAACGTACGACCAGTGAGCAGAAGACGATGCATCGACACCGAACAAGTCGTGTGCGGTGGATACCCACTTGTTGAAGAATTTCTGAAGCATCTCAAGCGGGATAACTCCTGCCTTAATGACTCTGCGCAAACCGTTCGAGCCGGTTCCCAAGTGGAACGACTCTTCCTTGAGCATTGGGCCCATCGAAGCAGCCAATGGCTTGAATGCGGAAGTTGAGAGCATACCGAGTTGGAACTTGCCGTCACGGTCGACAAACATGGTGTAGCAGAAGAAGTCGAGCCAGTGTGGCATTGGGCGATTGAAAGCACCAAGCAATCGGTCGCCGTCTTGTGCGTTTCGCTCGAGCAGCTTTTGTGCTTCACGGCGTCCTTGTTGTCCAAAGTAGGTCATCAAGAGATAGGCCATTTGCCATCCGTGGCGTTGTTCTTCAGCCATGATTCTGGCAGCTGCGTAACGGTCGTAATCTGTAGGAGCAGATGCGAGGAGGTGGCGTTGTTGTTCGACGGAAGCGAACTCCGTATCGCCCTGCACAGTAATCATGCTAACAAGAGCGTCTCTCATGCTTTGGTGTGGGACTTGGAGTGAACGTTCCCACTTTGCACGTCCAGCGTAATCACCAAACTCGATTACATCGCCAGCACGGTCCCAGTCGAATTGGATAGAGAGATCGAAGTCGCCCATCCATTCTCTGTTGTAACCAACACGATCTTGCCATTCTGTAAAGTTAGAAATCCAGTCTTCCCATGTATTCGGTAGGTTGTCCATGGATGTGTGAGAGGCGGGTCTACCTTATTCCCTTTGCGAACATGTTCGCATGAACATGTTAGGGGCTGCGCCTACGAATGTCGTCAGCATAGGCATGGTGTACGGTTGATTCGATGCGCTGAAGCTGTGTAGAAAGGGTGGACTTCGCCACATCAAGAACACTTGCCAGTTCAGTGAGCGTGATTCGTCGTGGAACATCATAGAAGCCTTCCTTCATAGCAGTGTCAAACACATAGCGCTGACGAGGTGTGAGCAATCGATTGGTGATTCCACGAGTTGAAACAAGTTGGTACGGTATCTCCTCGTTGTCAAACCCGGTCAAGAGATCTCGTACTTTTTCTCGAGCACACGAGATTGTCCATTCCACCCATCCATCCCGAACTTCGAACGGTGTGTGAGGAATAACGCCGACCTTGAGGAGAGGTTTGAGAAACCCTCCGCCACCGGCGATAATATCCACAACAAAACTCTGTTTACCGAAACTTCGGACTTCTTCGATGCCTGGATGAGTTGAAACCGTCTCTGTAATGTCCTCGCTGCACGAAGCCCGTGCCGTCCCTCTTCCCTTCTGTAGGGGCATGTGCTCTTCAATCCGGAGAACTGCTGATGGATGGCTGCGAGTCACATCTCCTGCCCAGTGCCCCTCTGGCAATCGAACCTCGATGCGAACTTGTTGAACCGCCATATACCTATGTAGGGGCCGATGCACTTGAAGTTCACCAACATTGAATGCTTTCATACGGCAAAACGTCAGTTGCCTTGGATTTCATTACAAACTGGAAAAAACGAATTTGATAGTGGGAAAAAGGCCGTAGTTGCTGTAAAAAGCGTGTTTGGACTGGAGGAAAATAAATACAGAGACTCATATACCCCCTTTACGTTTCTTTTTCTCATGGACGTAACAATGTCAAAAACCAGAAAACTTTTCTCAGCATCTAAAATTGCTGGGTATCTATTGGGCCTGCTCGGGATATCTGCATTCGCAGTAACCCAGTTTCTATCAGCCCTCATGCCGCTGCTTTTCGCACCAATGGTGTGTGCAGTACTCGGACTTGTGCTCTACAAGAGCCAAGCCGGTCAAAAAACGAGCAACATATACAACACCCAGTCTAACGCTTTACCTGAGCAATCAGTATAGAACTCGTTGAAGAGCCATTTGGGAATTCGATCAAACGCTTCGGGTTGTCTCAACCCTGCGAACGGTCCCCGACTCGACATCGATGACTTCACCGAAGGTCGTCGTATGGGTCTTACCAAGAACGGCAGCCGGTAGATATCCATCGCATACACCTGATGCGGCAAAGATGGCGTTTTCGCTTTTACACAAGTCATGTGCTTCCCACAGACGGGTCAAATCGTCGCCGACCATGTTTCCAGCACGGGCTTCTTCTTCATCGGAGCGGAAAACAAGCCGTCCTTCAAAGACACCACCTAAACCACGAATGGCAGTGGCTGAGATGACTCCTTCAGGAGCGGCACCAATTCCCATGAGTAAATCGAATGGACCGTCTGGGCGAGCCGCCCAAATTGCCCCAGAGACGTCCCCGTCTCCCATCAGTTCCAATTGAGCACCGCTTGCACGGATTTCCTTGAATAACTCAGTATGACGTTCGCGGTCAAGAGCAACAACTCGAACATCGGAGACCGCTTTGTCCAAAGCCGCTGCAGTTTGTTCAAGATTGTAGGCAACTCCGCCGTCAAGGCTAATGTGGCCTACGAGTTCTGGACCGCCTGCAATCTTGTCCATGTAACAATCAGGAGCATGGAGGAGCGTGCCACGAGGTGCAGCTGCAAGAACTGCAATCGAGTTCGGGGAATTGGAGGCACAGTTGTTTGTACATTCAAGCGGATCAACGGCTATGTCAATTTGAGGAGCGCCAGCAACACCAACCATGCTCCCAATTTCTTCTCCAATGTAAAGCATGGGCGCTTCGTCTCGCTCGCCTTCACCAATAGCTACACGTCCGTCAAAAGGTACGTTGTCAAAGGTACGACGCATGGCTTCTACAGCCGCTTCATCAGCCTTGTCTTTTTCACCAAGGCCACGCCATGCGGCACTGGAAATTGCCGCTTGGTCAACGGCTTCTAAGAAGTGGTGGTAAAGGTCGCCTACACTGCCCATGAATCACGACGGGCGCGCCCCATCCATGAATGAAACGGTATGAATCGACGGGTGAAGTTTTCATTCAATCGAACCAACTTCATCGTCTGAAGCGTCCTCAAACGATTCGTAAGACCAGACTTTGGTTGTCACGAAAGCAAGGAGGGCAATCTTGCCAAAATCCCAGAGGAGGAAGGGTTCTGTACCCCATTCAAAGGCTTGAGCCAAGTCCACTGAATACGCTTCTGCCAACCACAGTGTTCCAAAAATGTAGACCGGAATCATTGCAAGCGTCCAGCAGATGATTTGTGCCTTGATGTCAGCAACGCCGGATTTTCTTGAACGGTCTAAACCTTCTGCAATCAGGGCGGAGGCAACCGGAAAGGCAAGGAGATATCCGCCGGAAGCAATGAGTTGAGAGCCAGAAAACAAGCCACTTGCTCCACCGGCAAACACCGGAGCACCAACTGCACCAGCAAGGAGGTACACAGCACCGGAAAGGAATGCATCGTTTCTTCGCAAATAGACGCCTGCTGCCATGATGGAGAACGTCTGGAAAGTGTAAGGCACCGGTGTCCAATTGGTCGGGAGGGCAAGCTGAGCGCATAATGCAGTTAATCCTGCAAAGAAGAAAATCCCTACAGTTCGCTCAAGAAGTGTCGATTCATCATGAGATAAAGCGAGATGCCACTTGGTAGGTTGCGTCAAATTCAACTGGCTGAACATGTTGTGTCCTCGGCTGAGAAGTTCTTAGTCGTTGATGAACAACAATGTGGTTATTCGTCGTTCATTACCACTTCTTGGTCTTCGCTACGACACTGCTCTGCTTCACAGAGTTGTGGAAGCGTTGATGCGTCAAGCATCTCTGCTGATTGAACTGGAGAAGTCATCTCACCGTTGGCTACGTAGAGGCTCGGTCCGTTGGCCATGAAGTAGACTGAACCACGGCCAGCACGGGAATCCTGCGGTTGTGAATTGTTTCCAGTTGCGCAAGCATCGATGCAACCATCTGCGAAAGCAATGTAGACTCTTCCTTCAAGATCGATGGTGAGGTCGTTGAAATCGAGCAAGTTTCGGTTTGAGCCACCTTCATCGGTACGGCAATCGCCACTGTTCAGGCACATACTTCCAATTTGAACGGGGTCGTCCGACAATCGGTAGGTGTGGAAGGTTGGATTCTCATCCAAAGCGTTGAGGCTGTACGTCACATAGATGTCATACGACACATTTGCCATGGCGTAGTGAGGGTTGCCGTTCCAGTTGTTTCCATCGATATCCGTTTGGTTCAATTCATCAGCATCTTCACTGCCAAGATAGGTGAAAGCAATGCGTCCTGGGTCTCCTGCATCAACTTGCGGGAACGCCGTTGAAATGACTTCGACCGGACTGATTCGGGTGCTGGTTTGGTCCCAAGTGTCACCAGAATCGGTGCTGCGTGACATGTAGATGCCAAAGTCAGCACCTGTCCATACGTGGTATGCATTCGACTCACTGTCGGTCGCCACTTCAGAGTTCTTGCGTGGGTCTGGAGTTCCAGCGTCTTGACCCATGGTTCGCTCTTCCCAAGTAAGACCGTTGTCTTTCGAGAGTATGAGTGTAGGCGTGGGTACACGCGGTGTGAGGTAGACTGTGCCGTCCGGTGCGGTGGTGATTGCACCGTGAAGACCGCCGTTGGTGGATGCAAGCCCAACGATGTTACCGCCGACTTCGAAAGATGCTCCACCGTCAAAACTGGTAAAGCAAGAAATGCCGACAAGTTTGTTGAAACAGAAGTAGACTGCAGTTTCATAGGTCGGATTGAGTTGACCTACGACTCCAAAAGCGCTGTCAACCCACGGACCCGTAGCCAACTTGATGTGGTCGTTGAGAGGGGTTGTACCCGAATCGTGAGGGTTGCCCATCCATGATTCACCGTCGTTATCAGACCAGCCAATCCACGTTGATTCAAGACCCATCATGTGGATGTTGAAAATCCGGTCGGTTTCCAAATCGACCCAACCGTAAGGGTCGCTGGTGAAAGGAGCTTGTGTGATGTCTTTGGAATCGACCCATGATTCTCCATAGTCGCAAGAACGCATTGGCTTTTCCATGGCGATGAAGAACATGCATCCGCTTGAAGTAATGCCAATGCTCGGCTCCTTACCGGTTTCCCCGACGTCGCTGAACACGAAATCCATCTCGAGAGGCATCTCGTCAACGGCCATACCCATGCCGTCGGTGACGAAGATTCGCTTGTCCATTTCCGGTTCCATCACGACCTCAACTTCCACATCATCCGCACCAAAACAACCTGCCATAGACATCGTCGTTACAAGGAGAACCAACAGCATAGCCTTTGCTCGCATGGTTGCTCCTGCCTGCCAACCAATAATGACTTTACGATTCAAAATTATGGAAAAATCCGGCGAACTCTTGAAGGTAACAGCTACAGTAAACGCCCTATGGCCGAGTTCTTGCACTTTGATTACCCGCTTCCCGAAGACAAAGAAGTCGAGCGTATTTGGAACGATATTTCTCGGCTTCGTCATGAGGTGTATGCGAATGAATTACAGCAATACGATGCCAATTCCGAACAGAAAATCGAAGACCCCGGAAGGCATTTCATCGCATGTTTAGTAGACGATGTGCTTGCGGGATACATTAGCCTCAATCCGCCTCAAGAAAAACCGTTCCGAATAACCACTTATTTCTCCAAAGAAACTCTTGAGCAAACGGTCTACGCAGAATGCGGTCATCGACTCGACACCACCTTTGAAGTGCGAGCACTTACCGTCAACCCTGATTTCCGAGGACAGAACATTTCGTTTCGATTGATGCGCTATGCGCTTGAATTCATCCTCGAGAGAGACGGCACGGATATTGTCGCTATGGGGCATTCAGAAGTTGCTGACTTGTACCGCAAAAACGGTATGGCCGTCTTCGATGAACACGGGATTCTTCACGGTAAAACACTGTATTACCCAATGTACCTCAACGCACTGAACATCGCTAAAGAACATGCACAGCGTATCGATGCCGATATCGCAACAGAAGAGGAAGACGATGTCTGCTACCACGGCGGTAAATCATGGGATACTTCGAGGTTCGATTTTGAAGTTCGTGATTCCTTGGTGGTTGCCGATGTCCTCGACAGTCCGTTTCCACCTTGCCCTGAAGCACTCGATGTATTGCGAGAGCAACTCGAACGATGTTGCCAAGAATCTCCGCCGACGCAATGTGAAGAACTGATTGAAACGGTTGCTGATGTCCGTGGCGTGAATGCCAAGCATGTAGCCGTATCTTCGGGTTCCTCCTCGTTGATGTTCTCGTTCCTACCGCAATTGCTCAATCAAGACTCTCATGTGCTGGTTCTCTCCCCAATGTACGGTGAATACAGCCACATCCTAACGCACGTGATCGGTTGCCATATGACGAACTTTGTTCTTCACCAAGAAGACGATTTTCAAATCAACGCTGATGACTTGGTTGAACAATCGCGCCTCCATGATGCAGTAATTTTTGTCAATCCGAACAGCCCGACTGGCGTTTACTGCGAAGAAATGAGTGACATCGTACGTCGAATTCAAGATGAAAGTGAATCACCTACCCGCTGTAAGATGATATGGGTTGATGAGACCTACATCGACTACATGCCGGACGCTCAATCGCTTGAACCGATGGTTGCGACCACACCTAACCTCATCGTCTGCAAAAGTATGAGCAAATGCTACGCGCTGTCTGGACTGCGTGTTGCCTACGCAGTGAGTCAAAAAATGAACGAACTTCGACGCTTTATTCCGCCATGGGCCGTCAGTCTCCCCGGTCAATTAGCAGCCGTTGCAGCACTGCGTAACCCTGAATATTACCGACAGCAATACAACATCATTCACCAGCAACGAGAAGAGCTTAGCCTTCTGTTGCACGAAGAGAAGTTCACCGTCCTGCCTGGCGTTGCTAATTTCATCTTGACTTTTTTACCTGAACACACGCACCATACCTCATCCTCGTTTATCGAAGCGTGTAAAGAGAAAGGTGTGTTCATTCGTGATGCTCAAAATATGGGCGTCACGCTCACAAATAAGGCTGTACGGTTTGCCATTCGTTCACAAAAAGAGAACGCACGAATTCTACAATGTACCAAAGAAGTTCTTTCTGAGGGTTACTGACCCTTGAACTTCTCAAGCACGACGATGTCAGAAATGGAAGTCCCCGGATACTGGCCGTTCTCGTCTTTCTCGATGGATTTGACCATGTCCAATGCACACAAGAGGCCTGCACTTACACCGGTGAGCGCCTCCATTTCGATGCCGGTCTTGTAATGGGCTGAAACATGAACAGTACAACGTAATGCGTTACCTTCCCATGCCCATTGAACTTTACAGCCTTCCAGAGGAATAGGGTGGCAATGCGGTACAATACGTGGCGTATCTTTCACCGCTTGAATGGCTGCGATGGTGGAGGCTTCCAAAACATCGCCTTTCTTGACTGACTTACTTTGAATCGCTTGCGCTGATTCGGCACTCAAATTGAGGAGGCCTGTTGCCGATGCACGGCGTTCAACTACCGCTTTGGACCCGATTTCTACTATTCCTTCGATTTCTCTTTCCATAATGTCAACTCCTAACCGAGACCGGCCTTCCATGACTCACCATCACTGGTGACTTCTTTCTTCCACAGAGGCGCCTGCTTCTTGAGTTCGTCGATGAGCCATTCACACGCTTGGAATGCTTCTTTCCGATGCGGGCTGCCAACATGAATCGATACAATGGATTCGGACGGTCCAACCGAGCCGACTCTGTGAGCCATTACCACAGCCAAAACGCCGAAACGCTCGATGGCTTGTTCGGCTAATCCGTGTAAAACTGGTGACAATTGGTTTTGCCATGCATCAAACTCGAGACGCAAGACATCAGCATCGCCTTCTTTGCCTCGGGTTATTCCCAAAAAAGAGACAATTGCTCCACAACCTTCGGTTGGTAATTTGGCTTTGAGAGCATTTTCATCGAGCGATTCAAGCGCCTCTTCGATGAGAATGAAGCCCGACATGGACGCACGAGTGGAACGCATCATTCAAACCTCACGCCTGTATGGGTGGTGTCATGGGCAACGATGAGGCCATCCACATCATGGGCGCAGGACTCTCGGGTCTTGCGGCTGCAACGGTGCTGGCCAAGGGTGGCAAAGAAGTCCATGTTCACGACATTCGTGCCGATTCTGGTGCTCGGTTTGACGGTGATTTTCAGGCCTTGGAAAATTGGAGTATGGGCGTCGACTTCTTCGAACAATTGAAGGAATGGGGATTCGATTTATCGGAGTTCAAAGCCACCGAATTTGATGTGGTCGACCTCATCCATCCCGACAATGTCATCACTCAAGCAACTACGCCAGGCACTGCATACCGCATCATTGAGCGTGGTACATCCGACCACACCATCGACCAAGGTTTCAAGCGACAAGCCTTAGCAGCAGGCGTTCAAATCCACTACAAATCAAGAGTCAAAGAAGAAGATTGCACCATCATTGCATGTGGACCAAAGGGCACCTCTGCAGTCGCCTATGGAGAGATATTCCACACCGACCATCCAAACCACATCGGTTTCCAACTCAACGACAAATTAGCTCCAGGCTCCTACTCCTACCTCATCATCATCGATGGTGTTGGCTTAATCTGTACTTGCCTGTGGCGAAAGCAGAAGAAAAGTGAACGGTTCCTCAACGAAACGATTGCATGGTATGAAGCCCATTATCCAAACTTGAATCGAAAACCTATCAAGCGTGTTGGAGGCAAGGGTGACTTCACCATCAACAGCAATTACAAGCAAGACGGTCGATACTACGTTGGTGAATCAGGCGGCCTACAGGATTTCATGTGGGGCTTCGGCATGAGAATGGCAGTCTGGTCGGGCGTTCTGGCCGCCAATGACATTCTCGGCAAAGGCGACTATGAAGCGGATGTTCGGGAGCATCTCATGCCGTATGTGCGTACCAGTGTAGCCAACCGTTGGCTGATGAATCGAGTTGGGGACCGCATGTTCAAACGAATGTGCAAGGCTTGGATGAAAGACCAAAAGAAACGTGGAGACGGCCTGATTTGGATTGGAAAATTGTTCCGCCCAACCCTGCTCAAATCTCTTCTCTATCGAATCGTCAATCCGTTCATGCTCGAGAAAGATCCGAAAGCACATGGACGAGGTGTTCGTCGAATGCCGTTCCGTAAAGCGCTCAAACGAGATGTCTGGGAGCAGTCTCCCGAAGCACTTGCAATTGGTGAGCAGTGGACTGAAGTTCGAAAAAAAGGTGCGAAACTCTCTTTTTCAAAAGACACGGAAACCGACAATGAAACCCAGTAATTCAAAGCGATTTGTTCTTAATGCGAATCCTTGTGGGTCGATGTATGAGCGACCTCTATGGACTCAAACTCGAACCTATGCCTAACCGTCTTGTCAACTACGGTGTTACCACCAACGGAATTGCGGTAATTGAACTCACCTCGGACTCAGCAGGTGCACCTTTGGAAGGAGCAAACGACCGCTCTCCTAACACCTACACTCACGGCATGATGTGCGACATCGACACTGCGATTGTCAAGGCTCGTTTCGATGACGATGTGACTTGCATCGTCTTGACCGGTAACGGAGCATCTTTCTTTTCCGCTGGCGCATCCATTCAAATGTTGAACAGCGTCACTCCAGGTTTCAAGTACAACTTCTGCCTTCACGCCAACGAAACTCTTTCTCGACTTGAGCAAACTTCGAAACTCGTCGTTTGTGCAATCAACGGTCACGCAGTTGGTGGCGGTCTTGAAATCGCTATGGCAGCAGATATTCGAATCGCTCGAAAGAACGCAGGTAAAGTCGGACTTCCTGAAATCAACCTCGGTGTTCTTGCTGGCACCGGCGGAACAGCTCGTTTGACTCGTCTCATTGGCAAGGCAATGGCCCTTGAAATGATGGTCACCGGCGAACTCATGTCCTTTGAGGACGCACATGGATGCAACCTCATCAATCACATTTGGGAAGGCTCTGCAGAAGATTTCCGCCGAGACATTCTCGACTGGTGCAGTCAATTCACTCTACCAAACAAGGCAGTCAAGGCTGTTGGAAACATCAAGCGTTCCTGCCAAACCGGTCCAGAGATTCCATTCGAATACCACTTGGCTCTCGAACGTGAGTTGCAAGCGTCCTTGTTCAACAGCAGCGATGCTAAGGAAGGTATTGCAGCCTACGTCGAAAAGCGTGTTGCAAACTTCACTGGCCAGTGATTGAATGTCCATATGGCATCAGCGCTGGAATGAGAACCGTATCGGTTTTCATCGGCTTGAAGCGAACCCGACCTTGGATGAACATTGGTCTTCACTGTCTCTTGAAAACAGCGCCAAGGTACTTGTCCCATTGTGCGGTAAATCCCTCGACATGCATTGGTTGCATGAACAAGGTCACACCGTTGTAGGGATCGAACTGGTCGAAAAGGCTGTCAAGCAATTTTTCGAAGACGCTTCAACAACCGCAGTCATTGACAAGAAACCAACTGGCACGAAATTCTCAACAGAAAATATTCACCTCTACCATGCCGATTTCTTTGAAGTCAAACCCGATGAAGCACCGTTTGATGCTTGGTACGACCGAGCAGCCCTCGTTGCCCTTCCCTCTTCCATGCGTCAAGCCTATGTTGAACAACTGTGCAACCTCACTTCCAAAGACAGCAAGGGCCTCATGGTCACTTTTGATTACCCACAGAACGAAATGCAGGGTCCACCCTTTGCACTGCCGGATTCAGAAGTCGAAACTTTATTTTCAAAGCATTTCTATGTCCAGCGAATTCAATGGAGTGACCTCTTAGAAGAAGAACAACGCGAACTGAGCCGATGCAGCCTCTCCGTTTTCGTTTTGACACGACGCTAGAAAGATACTCTGCTTTCCTATTGAAGCCTGGACCATAATCAAGTAGTAGGCACGGAATCATCAGCCATGGAGATTCAACTCAGCGGCCCGGACCAAGCCTCACCGAAAGCCCTTGTCATCATCGGAGTCGTACTCTTCCTTCTTGGATGCATATGGCCGGTCATTGCCCTCGGTGACTTTACTGACGAATTGGAAGCTCAGTCGTGGGATACGGTTGATGCAACTGTTGTTCAATTGGAAATTGAGGAATACACATATGAATGCGGCGACAGCGAATCAGGGTCTTCGACCTGTACAGATTATTACGCCAATTACATGCTGCAGTATGTCGTTGATGGAATCACGTATTCACATTCCGACGAAGTAAAAGTCTCTCATTTTGAATCTCGAGTGTGGGAAGTTGATTATCCTAAAAATTCTATACGGGAAATTGCTTATGACTCCGAAGACCCGAACAACATCGATATTGATCAGGGAAATTTCGCCCCTTTTATCCCACCGGTATTGGTTTTCCTCTTCAGCACCTTCCTCGCCTCTTTGTGTTTCATTGGAGCGTTTAGAGAAATTTTCAATCCACGAGAGCCAGTGAACCCTGATGAAAAATCAGATATTCCCTATTCCGATGAACCGTTGCATTTTACATCGGCAAAAAATGTCTGGGGGGAGTTGCATTTTGCACACCCCTCTGTTGAAGCATTAGCAAGAAAAATGAAATCATATTCGTGTACGGACGCTCAAATTAACGAGTTTTTCTTAGTGTGTAAAAAACAACAGGACGACCCAAATAATCCAAAACCATTGGGTAGGAATTGGCTGGTAAAAATCGAGGAAGTCGTTGAGAATCATGACTCACAGCAAAACAAAGACTTTGCGGGAAATATTCTCAAAGGCCGTATCGTTGTCGCTGGACTTGGAATTGTACTGCTTCTCCTTTCACTGGTGGTTGCAGTGCCGATTATGATCAAGTATGGAGCATTGCCTTGGTACGGTTGGGTTTTGGCCCTTGGAACACTCGGTTCAATTGGATTGTCGATGGCTCTAACAAAAATGGCTCAGGAAATGGCAAAGTATGCTGACCAAGGACTTGGTGAGATGCTGCTTAAGTTCGCCAATGAAGAACTGTATGGTTATCACGAAGATTGAGCAAAAGCCTCACTTCGATTTCTTGCTCGACTTCTTGCCGGGATTCTTACTCTTTTTCGTACTGGACTTTGACTTCATTTGAACCGTCCATTGGAAATAGACGGATTCGTTGCCTACCTTGAACAACGTCTCGTAGGAATCTGCGAGTACCGAATCTGCATCTCGACCATCAAATGCCAATTGGTAGGCAAGAAGACCGTCGTCGTTGGAGTTGAGTCTTGAAACCAGTTTCGACTCCTCATCGTCCGATGAAGTTTGAATATGTTGGTTGGAGATCTTGAAACGTCCTTTGTTCTCGATTCGATTCATATCCTTCACTTCAAACACCTCAGCAGGAGAAACATCCTCGGTTGTGATGGATTCGTTACTGTAGACAATCGTTCCTGGTTTAACCTCAGTTAATTTCTTGAGAATGAATGGGTCTTCTCGTGTCCCCGTTCCACCCTTAAACTTCGGTCGAGATGTTGTGTTTGCAGGTTTTGCATCCTTGAAGACCACTCTGTTCTTTGGGACTAACAGCATGCCAACAGCAACCAAAATCAAGAGCAGGAAGGGGCAAAGAATGTAGCCGAACTTCAGCGGCGTCGCGCTGTTGTCATCGAGACTCAAGTTCTCTACAACTTCAAGAGTGATTGTGAACGAACGACTGTGAACGCTATTGTTCGCCCAAATCACGAACTCGGTCAACTCCATTGATTCAGTAGGTGTACCACGAATGCTTCCATCGAGGAGTGCCTCTCGAGCTGGACTCCAACCAAACGTCAAACCTTCAGGCAATTCACCAACAATCTCCCAAGTGCCGACCTCACCATCACCTGTGAGGTTCGGAAGGAAGGGTTCTATTTGGTCACCCACAACAAGCGAGAGGTTGTTCGATGAATAGTTGAATTCGAAGGTAAGATCAAGACGATCATCGAGGTTGTTACAGATTCCATCTCCATCCGCATCTTCTGGGACACTGTTTCGGTCAAGACGGTCCGTTCCACACTCCTCTTCTTGGAGGTCAGTCCACTGATCGTTGTCATCATCCAAATCAAGAATCAATGGCGGTTCACTGGTTGAATTTCCAAACATATCGTCCGGCATTCCATCCCGATCCGTATCCGCATAGGCTGAAGGATCGTTCGGGAACGCATCAGGGCCCAGAGTACAACCACCGTTCGCAGGAACTTTCGGTCCATCGCAAACTCCATCGCCATCGGTATCTGCGAGGAGCGGGTCTGTTCCCGTATCGATTTCCGAGGTGTAGATTCCACTGTTGTCTTCCAAGATATTGAACACACCGTCACCGTCTATATCATCATCCATTGAATCACAGATGGTGTCACCATCAAGGTCACCTGGCACGTCCGAAGAATTGAGAGAATCGCTCGAACACTCATCTTCAAGCAAATCAGAATAACCGTCGCCATCGTCGTCTAAATCTTCAATGAGTTCTCCGAACAAATCGTATCCAACAGGCAATGCATCTGGTCGGGAATCGTTGTCCGAATCTTCAAGAACTCTCAGCATTATGATGAAGGTGTCATTGAACAAACTGGAGTTCGAATAAACAGTATAACTCTTCAACTCCATGACTTCACTCGGAACTCCCCAAACAGTTCCATTGAGGAATCCAATCGAAAGACCCGTTGGCAGGGCAGGATGAATCTCATACACTGAATCACTGATGGATGAAAGCGGCTCGATTGATTCAATCATTGACTTGTTGAGAGCATCGAATATACCCTGAGCAGTCTCGTAAACAAGGTCTTCAACTGTGATGTTGACCAGTACGGTCATCGAACCATCATCGTTCTCTCCCGTAACCGAATAGAGAGTGCGGGTTGCAATCTCGTCAGGCATTCCATAAATACGGCCTGTGGCGTTATCAAACGAAAGGCCGGATGAAAGCTCTGGAGAAATGTTCCACTTCAACACGGTGCCACCGGTAGAAGAAGGTAGCAGATCAAGAGTGCTCGAATTGTTCAGCAAATCGATATCACTTGGAATGTATTCGAAGAAAGGAACATTACCAACGACGGTGATGTTGATGCTGAAGTAAGAAGCTCCTCCGCTGTTGGTCGCAGTGACTGTGTAGTTGAGCAGTGGGGTAACCTCGGTTGGTAATCCAGAGATTGTGCCGTTTGAGGAATCGAACAACAGTCCTGGAGAAAGTTCTGGAGAAATACTCCATGAAACGACCGGTCCACCAACATTGAGCGGAGTCCAGTGTGTCATCGTAGTGTTGTTTGTAAGGACCATTTCTTCCGGCGAATAGGAGATTTCAGGGATGATGTCAAGGATTGTAATGTTAATGGTTGCAGAGGTTGAACCACCGCTGTTGTTCGCCCAGATTGTATATTCCAATTGATCTTGAATCAAAGTAGGCGTACCTGAGAGTGTGCCGTTCTCGAACACGAGGCCAGCGGGTAGCGAAGGAGAGAGTCCCCATGATTCAACAAATCCACCGCTAAGCGTTGGAATGAGTGTAGGCATTGTCGTATTGCGTGTCAACTCCAAGTTGTTCGGAATGTACGAAAGAATCGGAACTGGTTCGTTTACGGTGATGTTGATTGTTGCAGCACTGACTCCACCAGAGTTGTTCGCCCAAACGGTATACATTGTTGTTGAAAGGTTGACTGTTGACGCACCTGAGATTACACCGTTACTGAAGTTGAGGCCGTTCGGGAGGGCTGGGTGAATGGACCAAAATTCGACCATTCCACCTGAGTATGTTGGTGATAGAGGCAACATGGACACATCACGCGTCAATGTGATGTTTGCATACGACAAATTCCCTGCCGGCTCAAGAACCGTCAAGTTGATTGTGTGCGAAGCGTTTCCACCCGTGTTGTTCGCATAGACCGTGAACATCGTTGTCGTCATGTTGACCGTTGGGGTTCCCGAAATTGTACCCGTGTCAAAGAGCAATCCATTCGGCAAAGCAGGGTGGATGGACCAGAACTCAACCATACCGGCAGATACGATTGGCGTCATGTCGGCCATCTGAGTGCCTCGTACCAACGTCATGTTCTCAGGATTGTAATCCAAACTGACCATCGGTTCAAGAATGGTGATGTTGATGGTGTGTGAAGAAGAACCACCGGTGTTGTTGGCCCACACGGTGTAGGTTGTTCGTGTCATGTTGATGTCAGGCGTTCCGGAGATTACGCCGTTTGAGAAATTCAATCCAGATGGCAAGTCGGGGGCAATGCTCCAGTCGTCAACAATTCCGATGTATGACGAAACAAGATCAGTCATCGGAACATCACGGACTAACGTCAAGTTTTCTGGATAATACTGTAAATCAACGGCTGGGTCGTAGATGGTGATATTGACGAAGACGGAGTGAGAACCACCCGAGTTGTTGCCCCAAATTTGGTACATTGTCATCGACTGCACAACAGTAGGTGTTCCTGAAATTGAACCCAGTACCGAACTGAGAATGAGACCGGTTGGAACTGCAGGTTCGATTTCCCAAGACGTGATATGTCCACCGGTGTTGATTGCATTTACGGTAGTCATGAGCGTATTGTTCACCAACGTGAGATTGTCGGCGGAATAGGTAAACATCGGCGCTTTGTGAAGCACTGTTATGTTGATATTGGCGGATGTCGAACCACCTGAGTTGTTCGCCCAAACGGTGTAGGTAACTGGGCTGAGTTGCAAAGCAGTTGGGACACCCCAAATCATTCCGTTGCTGGTTGCAAAGGTAAGACCGGCTGGCAAGTCACCTTCGAGTTCCCATGAAGTGATGTTACCCGGACCAGTCAGTACAGCACCAAGTGGCATGAAACTGCTTACAGTATTGTTGTAGAGGGTCAAATTCTCAGGCGAATACGATAAGATTGGAACTTGGTCGACAATCGTGATGTTAATCGTCGCTGATGTCGAACCGCCAGAATTGTTCGCCCATACTGTATAGGTCACTGGAATGATTTGCAGAACCGTAGGAGTTCCCCAGAAGGTTCCGTTACTTGCTCCAAAGTTGAGGCCTGATGGTAGGCTGCCATTGAGTTCCCACGAAGTGATGATTCCCGGACCTGTTAGCGTTGGTAAGAGCGGTAAATCAATGCTCACGGTATTGTTGGTGAGCGTCAAGTTCTCTGGGGAATAGGATAAGATTGGCAACTCATCAATAATCGTAATGTTGATGCTTGCTGAGGTTGAACCGCCGGAGTTGTTCGCCCAGACGATGTATGTGACTGGACTGGTTTGCAGAACTGTAGGAGTCCCCCAGAAGGTTCCGTTACTGGTTCCAAAGTGAAGACCTGCTGGTAGACTACCGTTAATCTCCCACGAAGTGATGACTCCCGGACCTGTTAGCGTTGCAACAAGTGGTAGTTCGCTGCTAACAGTATTGTTTGAGAGGGTCAAGTTCTCTGGCGAATACGATAAGACTGGAACTTCGTCAACAATCGTAATGTTGATCGATGCTGAAGTAGAGCCACCGGAGTTGTTTGCCCAAACTGTGTAGGTAACTGGAAGGATTTGGAGAACAGTAGGAGTTCCCCAGAACGTACCGTTGCTGGATCCAAAGTGAAGACCGGATGGCAGACTTCCGTTGACCTCCCAAGAAGTGATAACGCCAGGTCCAGCTAAGTTTGGCAAGAGCGGTAAATCAATACTCAAGGTGTTGTTGGTGAGCGTCAAGTTCTCCGGTGAATACGACAAGACTGGAACTTCGTCGACAACCGTGATGTTGATGGTCGCTGAAGTCGAGCCACCGGAGTTGTTCGCCCAAACAGTGTAAGTCGCGGGGCTCGTTTGCAGAGCTGCTGGAGTCCCCCAGAAACTACCGTTACTGGTTCCAAAGAAGAGACCTGTTGGCAGACTACCTTCCATTTCCCACGACGTGATGGTTCCTGGACCGGTCAAAGTCGGAGCAAGAGGAAGATCAATGCTCTCCGTGTTGTTGGTGAGGGTCAAGTTCTCTGGAGCGTACGATAAAATTGGCAACTCATCGATAATCGTGATGTTAATACTCGCTGAAGTCGAACCGCCAGAGTTGTTGGCCCAAACAGTGTAGGTCACTGGACTGATTTGCAGAACTGTAGGAGTTCCCCAGAAAGTACCGTTACTTGTTCCAAAGAAGAGACCTGCTGGCAGACTTCCGTTGACCTCCCAAGAAGTGATGGTTCCCGGACCGGTAAGTGTTGGTACAAGTGGTAAATCGCTGTTCACTTCATTGTTGGTCAACGTCAAGTTCTCTGGAGCGTACGATAAGGTCGGCACCTCGTCAAGAATCGTGATGTTAATCATTGCAGAAGTCGAACCACCGGAGTTGTTCGCCCAAACGGTGTAGGTAACCGGGCTGACCTGCAAAACCGTTGGAGTCCCCCATACTGTTCCGTTACTGGTTCCAAAGTTGAGACCAGTTGGCAAACTGCCATTGATTTCCCATGAGGTGATGGTCCCTGAACCTGTTACCGTTGCACTCAGTGGTAAATCGCTGCTAACAAGCCCCTTAGTCAATGTCAAGTTTTCAGGTGAATACGAAAGGGACGGAACTTGGTCAACAATTGTTACATTGATGTAGGTCACAAAGGAACCGCCCGAATTG
>JAQXFL010000137.1 GCA_029250345.1 Candidatus Poseidoniaceae archaeon | reverse complement strand
CCTATGGCTGTAGCAAGTGCCAAGTTGGCGACAAATCCAGTGTAACTTGACAATCTCCATTCTGTCGACAGTCCTGCACTCTGCGCATCTGTTGTGAGGTATTCAAGCAGCATCGGCGTTAGCCAGTTCCATGAATAGTAGGTGCCAGCACCCATCAAAATGAGCGCTGTAAGAACGGTTACCAGCATTGTCCGGTTTGGGCGAGGTGTTTTGAATTGCAGTTCAGCAAGCCTTTGGCGAACTGCGAAATGCTTGCTGGCCCTCCAACTTCCTTCCGATACAAAGACGAGAATCATGAACATCAGCCCAACATGTGCCGCTAATCGAACTTGAAGCAGAATAAATTCGACCGGTGAAATGACAATGATGTCAACATCATTGGGAAGGCGTTGAGGTTCAATCAGCCACGCAATGAATGTTCGAGTGAGTGGGAAGGTGGCGATGAAACCAATTGCAAACACGGTTCCGAGAAGCTTGACTCTCTTTCGTAGATGCGTACGAAAATCGGAGAGCATTTCGCCGCCGGGAGAATCAAGCAGTTCATCCACTGCACTGACCAATCGCTCGGCACCTGCCATTGTTGTGAGGATGAGGCTGACCCTCATAACACACACTCATCGAGAGCATCATTCCTGTTCCCAGAGGTGGGACGGTGTTGAGTCGTAGAATTTTCTGTTGTATTTCTTCAAACGGCGGATACGATTAATGACAAAACCAGTCATCCATAACGATGCCAGTGAGAGGGCAATGGCTTGCCCCATCAAATCTTCATGGTAGTCGTTCAATACCCGAACTTGGATGACATCACCTGACGAGTTTTGACTCGGATTGTGCATCATGATGTAGTGGAACACCATTGGCGACTCAATGACCACTTCAAGTGTGGCCTCGGGTGCTACATACTGTACTTCGCCAAGCGTTTTCACAATGTCCCAATCAATTGACCCCTCTTCCATCGCAGGTGGAGCAATGTCCACCATGAGAACGACCACTTCCATCGTGATGGATTCATCGAGGTTTGTTATGTTTGAGTGGACATTCATTCCCGGTTCAAAGTCCTGAATGATTTCAAAACGAGAATCCTCTGGTCCGAGTTGATACGATATGCGTTCGTCGACGTGTGATTCTTGGTACTGCACTGCCATGAGGATCGTGGTGAGCAACAAGAGGGCAACAATGCCTTCAACCAGCAGATGCTGTCGGATTTTCTTGCTCGTGAATCCTTTGAAGAAACTGCCGTGATCGTTTCTTAGCCGTGGTTGCAAGTGGTGGATGAACAATGCTCCCACCCCTCCAATGAGCATGCCGAGAGGTATGTCGATGAACCAATGTATACCGAGATACAGAATGGTAAATACAAACAGTGCAGTGTTCAGTAGCACGAACATGTGGTAACGGAAATGCCGCCACTCCCGAAGTGTTCCTCCGTTCTCCCTCACATGCAGGTAATTGAGCAAAAGAATTCCGAACGGTATTGCGACGTGCAGTGAAGGGACTGCATTGTCCAGTGGGTCATGCGTTGCATAGAACACGCTGTACCATCCTTCATGGTACAACAACGATTCCATACCGGGTATCCATGATGAGGTGACTTCAACGTTAAAGAACAGGTAATAGGGCACCGCAAGAGCATAAATGAGTAAATAATTCAGGGCAACTTTGTCTGTCATGTCTCGGTCACCGGTGTAGGCGAAGTACACTGTGGTGACATAAATCAAGAACAGGTAAATGAACAGGTAATGGAAGTTGAGAACGGCAGTTAGTGTGTCGTTGAGGAAGAATTCTTGGACATGCTGTGTCAAATTCCCTTCAATGGAATGAACGGCTTCTGTCCAGTGACCAGTGCGCAATTTAATCGGTTCATTGAGCGTGTCCGTAATGGATTTCCACTTGATGATGACGATATAGCCCATTGCGTGGAGATAATATCGCTGGTCGTGAAAAACTTGCAACCAACGTTTCATTGGAATGCGCATCTCTGTACGATGGGCAGTGAAAGCCCAACATATGATTGGCGTTAACACCAGGATGAGCCCCATCATGATTCCATAGGGGTCCATATCTTGACGGGCTGTGGGATTTCATATAGGCATTATGACGAAGTGGGTGAAGAAACGAACTTCCCGACACCCACATTGAGCAACACAGAATCATTAGTCTTAGAAAGGAGGTCTCTGTGGATGTGACATGGTGCAAAAATGGAACCAAGCACCGGAAAACACCCTGGAAAGTCTTCAGCATGCCATTCAAGTGAACGACGGCGTCGAATTTGACCTCAGACTTACCAGCGATCAAGAACTCGTTTTGCATCACGATGCTGACATTTCAGTCCCCGCATCGAAACGACCACACGCAGTGAAATGGACGGAAAACCATACGCTTGATGAATTGACTTCGCTCGGTTTTCTATCGTTCAAGGCAATGTTAGCAGATCCAGTCATCCGTTCGGAGTGGCGCGACAAAGGTAAAATGGGATGCATCGAGTTGAAACGCCCTCATCCAAAAGCCCTCTACGGGGGTGGTGTTTTCGGTAAAAAACAACACATTTCGCATGTCAGTGACATGATTGTCAAAGCTGACGCAATGCTTGATGAGCACGACATCCCACATGAAAACACAGTCTACTATGCATTCCATAACGGAATGAAATCTTCAGCGAAATCATCCAATACGAAGCGCCCTTGGTCGAATTTAACACCTTATATTCCACCTTTTGGAACATACTACACCAAAAGGATGCGAGGGACTCTCCATTTTCTAACAACACCGCTGGCCCGTCTTATCCGTATCAATCGAGATGCGGGTGCATCCATGGCACCCTGTGCAGTCGAATACTTTCTTCCCCCACAGAATTTGATTACAATGGGCCGCCGAGGTGGTTTGAAGGGTGACCGTATTCGGCGAGTAAATGCACATCAGCGTGGGTTTCCGATTTATGTGTGGCCTGCAAATCTAGGTAAAGAACACGACATACTCGATGCTGGACTTACCGGTCTTACCGATTGTTCTGATCCTGGCATGACTTGGTTGCCGTCCGGACACTTGCGTTGGACTCAACCTGCAACCTTGCCTCTCGATGCCCAACAACGCAATCTTTTGAAATCAGCTACGCAATCAAATCACCAAGATATCTTGCAGCAGCTCCATGCGGAAGTCGTTCCTTGGTCGGAGTGCGATATTGAGCGCAAGACATCTCTTATTGAAATGTGGAAATCGAAATGGCAGTGGAATGATTCGACCGCATCGATACTTGAGCGTTCCAGTGATGCTTCGCCCCCTTGGGAGGCAATACGATTGCTCGGGCATCGTGGTTCAGGTAAGACTTCTCGGCCTGTGCTTGAGTGAATTTCACTCGATGTGGCGTAGAGATTGTGCTTCAGCGATGTACTTTGGACGATAGATTGGTGTTCCTTTTCCGTCTCGTAACACTGCCCGTTCATCGACGATTTGTGCGCCAATTCCTGCAACTCGAGCCCAACCGAAGAAGGTGGTGTAATAGGTAGGGTCTGTAAATCCGATGTGGTGAAGAAGTGCACCACTTGCAATGTCAACATTGGCGTTTGGATTGCTGATTTTTGGGTTCTCACTGAGCACACGTGGTGCGACTTCCCGCAGAGTTGTGACGATTTTGAAGTTCTCATCTTCGGGGCAAATCTCTGCGCCCAGTAGGAATTGGGCGGTTGCTCGCGGGTCTTCAGCACGGAGGACTGCGTGGCCAAAACCAAAAATTGGTCGCTTTGCTTCAAGCTCTGCTCGAACAAAGGCTTCGACTTCATCAGGGTCACTTGTTCCAACCTTCAAGACAAATTCAAGGCATGATTGGTTTGCACGTCCATGAAGCGGACCAGAAAGGGCGTTCATTGCACCAGCCATTGATGAATACACAGTAGCCTTTCCAGATGCGATTGCCTTGCCGGAGAAGGTCGAAAGATTGCCGCCGCCATGGTCCATGTGGAGCACAAGGTAAGTGGAAATGACTCGCTTCATTTTTTCCTTGTCAACACCTTCAAATTCGAGGGTGTGGACGAAACGATCAACGAGATTCATTGATGCGTCATCAGCGGGGATACCGTTTTCTCGACCTTCTCGGATTCTAAAAATAAGGCCCATCAAACGAGGCATTCGGGCGATGAGGTTGAGAGCATCCTCCTTCCAATCCTCTGTCGTTTCCAACATTCCCAAGGTGTGGATGCCGATGCTCAGCCAATCCATTGGGTGTCCAAACTTTGGTAGAGTTTTGAGGACGGATTCGATATCACCGGGGATTTCTGCACGAGCAGCAAGGTTCTGACGGAATGCAGTGGATTGTTCTGCCGTTGGCAGTTCCTTGTTGAACAGGAGGTAAACGATGTCTTCAGGCTCAAATTGTGCGAGTTCGGAAATAGGATAGCCGCAATAGTGAACGCCTTCTGTTGGCGTAACATACGAGGTTCGGCAAGTGCCGACTGGAACGCCACGTAGGCCAGTGTTGAGGTGGTTCTCAGTCACTTCCAAAAGTACCTTGTTGTCTGCCAATTGCTCCCCTCGGAACTCTCCACATACCTCCTTCGTATAAAGGCGGCTCTTCGATATTCAACTGTAGACGTTCGGTTCAGTATTGGCTCATCGCACTTTCCGATTCCAAGGTGGCCAAGAACGGAAACCTTTGGTCGATTCTCGATCGGCGAAGACGTGAATGCGTATTGCTTCGCCATCGATAATGAGGGCATCATCAGCAGTCAGCCCGGGGCAGGTCTCTTTGACTTCCCTCCATGCTCTGTCGGTTGCCAGATTCTCTGACCACCATGGGAAGGCTGCACACTGCTGTGGCCGGACGGTATAGATGGTGCACTGTTTGTTTTGGTCAAGGTAGATGCAAACATCATCGACTTCACGGCTTTTGAGCACATAACGACCGTCGAGTGTTTGACGGCAGTCCCTTTCCAGCCATTCTTCGACTTCCATGCCGTGGTGTTTGGATATACGTTCTGCATCAGTGATTGAGAGGTAAACAATTCCCCCTGGCTCATCACAGCATTTGCCGCAATTCGCTTGGCATGAGAAGGCGACACCCTCCATCCACCATGGTGGTCTCATTCTTCTTCACCCGTCATCATAGTTTGAACTGGATTGATCCGGCCTAAACGGATTTTACGAGGTTGCTGTGATTCACTGAGTAAATCCATCATATCGACGCTACCGGAATCAACGTTCCATTCTCCGTCGGGTTCGTGACTGTCGAGTGGGTCTACGACTTTGCTTGATTTCCTGCGGTTTGCTTTTCGCCTCTCCTTTCGAACAATGTCTTCTTCCATCTCGGGCCAAGGTTCACGGTCGGGGTCAAACTCAGTGAGGTTGCCCTCCATTTTTCGCAACTCGTCAGCGATGCGAATCAATTCCTCAATTGATGCTTCAGAAGTGCGCTCTGAAAGGTCGTGAAGTTGGGATTCAAGATTTCCAAGTTGGATTGAACTCTCAATCAAGTCTCGCTCAAACGAGTTTATTCGATGATCAAATGCTTCATCCAACTCAGTCAACACATCAGCAGCCAAACCGTAGTCTCTTTCTTCAATGCGACCTTGGCGAGCGATAAGGTGCTGTTCTCTCTCATTGAGGTCAAGGACGGACGGTGCAGCAGGGGCAGTGTCTTCCAATGCTATTTTCAGGTATTCTGCATGCCTGCGTTCACCGGATGCTGCGAGCTTGCGTGCGTCGAGTTCTGGTGGCATGTATTCATCGTCGCCGATTTCAGGTAATTCCGAATAAAGGTCGATACCTCCATGAACTTCATCGCTGTAAACGGTATCAACTGCCGTACTGACGAGACGCATAGCAATGTCTTCCACTCTTTCACGTTCGAGGGGTTGTTCGGCAACTGCTCTTTCGAGTTGGTTTGACAGCAGTGCTGTGACATCTTCACCATCAAGTACTTCATCGCCGGACTGAAGGGCGAGGGCAACCAAATCGAAATTGGCTTTGGTTGAATGCCATCCAACGGTATCTTTGAGCACCAGACTTGCCAACTGACCGTCGTTCATCATCAGACCCTTCTTGATTGCAAGATGCCGGGCATACAAGACCATGCTCGAGGATTGAGGTGCCTCGAGATGAACGGATGCAGCATGTCGGGTGAGTTCCCACAGCCGTGAAGTCGGCCAATCGTCAGGGGCAGTTTTGGAAGTGAGCAACACATGCACGCCCAGATTGAGTGCGTAGTCAATCATAAGTCCAAGTTCATGGGCAAGTTCTGAATGAGCAACACATGAATCAATGTCGTCAATGGCAAGCAATCTGGCGTTCACAAGCGTGTCTTGCCATCCGTCTGGTAACCGTTCCAAGCCTGCCAATTCAGCGCTGGTAAGCATGTACACATTTCCTTCTTGTCGGCGGAGAACTGCTTGCGCAGTTGCGTGGAGAAGATGTGTTCTTCCAGTTTGTGAGGTGCCAATGAAGAGCAGGGGGTTAAGTTGACCTCCGGGTGAATCGACAACAGCATCTGCTGCCTGTGTAGCACGAGTGTTTTCTGGAATGTTGAACCACTGCTTGAAACTCTTGCGAACTTCCGGGCGAAGTCGAAGAGGCCATGCACCTCCAGTAGGCAAAACTACGCTGTGATGGAACGGTGAGGTCTCTTGTGGCGGTGCTAACTCTTCAGAGAGGGCGTGGGTTGGTCGGCCACGGTGGCCATCAAGCACGGATTTCCATACGGGGCTTCCATCCTGTTCCATTCCCAAGTAGGAGTCTTCAACAGGATCGATTTGCTGCTCTATGGATTCGAAAGTTCGCTGCCGCAGCGAGCGAATACGCCGTGCTGCGATGTCAGCGAGTGAATCGCCGTTAGACTGAAGTTCAATTGCTGGTTTTCTTTGCTTGTTCTGTTTGCCAAGCACCCCATCAGCTACCAATTCAAAGGTTGGGCGCTCAACGATTCCAGTTCGCTGCAGCAATGTTCCTTGACGACGGTCGACGACATCGTTCTTACCCAACAAACGGTTGAGTTTGGAGTTTGATTCTTTCGATTTCGAGTCATTCTTTGGCGTGACTTGTTCGATACCTGTGCCACTGTGCTCGAGTTTTTGCCGAGCCAGCTCAAGGGCGAGGGCGAGTTTTTCTCGTCGAACGTTCATTCCCCCTTCGCCTCCATATCCTTGCGAAGCCGTTCTCTGTCTTCAATTTCCCACACGCTGAGTTTGTCTTCAAGCGAAGGTTTGGATTGGCGACGGAACGCACCTTCTCTGCTTGGCTTATCACCCTGGTTTTGGGCCACAGCGCCCGGTCGGGCCATGTGTGGAGTCAGTGAGGTTTCAGTATCGACAGGCATCCGGTCATTGACCGCTTCAAGTGGCCTGTTGGCGAGAGGTGTCTCCGGTAGCCTGTGTTCTCGTGTATTGACATTTTGCCGAGTGGCATCCAACACCGATGAGTTCATCCGTGGTACAACTGTCATTTTTGCTACCGCCTTTTCTTGGCGATTGGCGTACTTGTCAAGACTTGATGATATTGCCTGTGGTGGTTGCGTTTTGCCTAAGTCTACATCTCTGAGTTCTTTCGCTTCCGGTGCATTGCGGACTGCTGCAAACAGTGCGCGTTGTTTCTTGCGATCGGGTCGTAGGGTGGCCTTCTTCTTTTTTCTGCGTACTTTTTGCGCTCGCCGTGGAACTGACGGTGGGGCAATGTATGGTTGCTGTTTGCTCGCTTGAGCCAACACAGTTTCATTCGACTCCATTTCGATTTCAGACGTATCGGAAGTTTGCGAAGTTGGCGCTGGTACAGATGTTTGGGGCATCACGGATTCAGCATGCGCCGGCTCTTGATGGAATCGGTTTGGAATTGAAACTTCATTGGATTCTGGTTCGACTGCATCTTCATTGATTTCGTTGTTCCATTCTTGCACCACTGAGTGAAGGGATTCTGTAGCGGCCTGCACCTCTTCAGATTCTGGAGCATCCATACCCCCTTCCATTGTCCCAAACACGCTTGATTGCGGTGCTATCGGTCCGCCGGTCGAAGAAGAAATCGCTTGTTGGAGTTGTTGTTCAATCCACTGCCTCTCCTCTTCACTGGCCGGGGCGCACAGTGGATGGTCTAACAGAAGGTCAGGTTCAAGATTCCAGTGTTCCAAGACCGACGGCTCGAGGTCAGTCATGTAGCGTGAGAGATGTTGACGAGTGGTCAACGAGAAGGCATTGAAATCAGCAGTTGTGAGGAACAAATGGTCCTCCAATCGAACTCCATCCACAATGTCTCGCAGGAAATTGACGATTCGGTCGTCACCGTGCAGGCTGGAGAGGTATTCGATTCCCTCAAGCACCACGACAGCACGAAGGTTTTCCCAGAGGAAAGCGTCAATCTTTCGTCGAATGTTATCCAGACTCGGTTCGATGGATTTCTTTCCGTTGTTTTGTGACAACCAGCTGCTGGATGCGATCGGAATATTGTGTTCAACATTGAGTGATTCAATGTCGTGCCGGGCAAGAACCAGTAACGGTCGTCCGTGCACAGCCAATTGGCCAGCGAGGTCGAAGAGCGGGGATGGGTCTGCAGAGTCAAAAAAGTACGCATCACCGGGCCTGAGCATTTTTTCAAGACCGTCAAAACGCTGCCTCATTGCTCGACTGCGTTGCCGAAGTGCTTCAGGTGCTTCAACCACCGTTTCCATTTCGGGAAGTCGTTCTTCACGGCGCCAACTGCTCGTACGGAACCTTGCCTTCGACCACCATTGGTGATCCTCTTGCTTTGCGTTTATCCCTTGGACGGATTCAAAGTGGGCCTCAGGGTAAAGCCTGAGGACTCTGTCCATGTCCGAAAGTGGTAACTCATGAACTGCAATCAAAGAGTCGAGAAGGGCACAATCGCTCTCGATGTCGAGTAAGGCCTCAAGGGCCATACTGATTGAGTCCGTTTCGTGAAGAGCCATCATCGGTGTCCCGTCTTTGAACGCGATGTGACCAATTCGTGGCATCTCGCCCTTCGGTCGTCGCTCAATTCGCAGGTAACCTGTCGTGGATAGTCGTGCAATGTCCGTTGAAAGAAGTTGCAATGAATCCGGTCCTCCGCGTCGGACTTCCGTAACATCTCCTTGCGGTAATTCCACCATTTTCACTCACCCCTTCGGGGTGATGCTTACGAGACACTTCTTGAAAGGTCCGGCTTGAATCATTCATCTGAAGTGATTTAGCGGCTTCGACGTTTGAGCCGTTCCTCAAGTTGATAGGGTTCTTTGGACGAAGTACCGTGAAGTTGAAGGAGTACACGCAAATGGTTCAGTATGAGCGAGCGTCACGAGGAATTGTCCTTGGAAATGCGGCGGTTCAATGCTCTTCCAATTGCGAAACCATTCACGATTCGCTTTCTCAGGACTCTTGTTGTGTACGAACTTGTTGTTTTGCTGTTGTTCCGCCTACTGCTTCCTTTGATAGAGTACAGTTTCCTTCTGTTCCTCTTCATCACCGGTCTTTGCATCGGTGGCGGTTTCTACATTCGTCGTCACTCTCCAATGCTCAATGTTCCCTTGGCTGTGAACATGAATCATCCATTCATGAGCGATGCTGAACTTGGTAATGCAATGGTGATGGTCCAATTTTCGGATGGTACATGGGCCGACATCGGTGTTGGGAGAGTGCGTTTGACGGCGGATGAGTTGATGGGAGGGACGCTGCTCATTCGAGACGACGATAACTACACCGGCATCGGACATTTTAGCAATCGTGAGCCATCTCATCCATGGCTGAAGCGCTATGTGATTCTCATCAACCAAGCCATCGCATTGAGGGATGCAGTCAACGGTGATGAGGACACCATCGAAGATGCCCGTGAGCGTGAAAGCATCGACTATGGGTTGCTCGAACGTTCTTGGTTAAAGGTCGATGAAGATTTGGAAATTGAACCTGACGGCATTTTCAGCAAACTGCGAAGGGAATAAATCGGCATTTCTAGAGTCTCATAGGCCTTCACATTGAAAACCTCTACACTCTCGGAGAGGCGTGGAAAGATCAGCACGATGGCAGGGGCGCCTCGACGCTTTGGGCTCAAAGGAGCGTGAAACGCTGCTCGGGACTTCCCTTTCCCGCCGTTTCACTCGCTTGCCATTATGGCTCTCTCATCCATCGAATATTTCCGCATTTTACGGCTTCTTGGTTTCACTTGCGTTGGTTTTGCCTTACCGGTTTGCTCAGGAATCAGACAGCTGGCTCACCAACTGGATTTTTCATTCTGCTTTGATTATGGTTGCATGTCTACTGCTCGGGATGCTTTCTCTCATCATCATTCGATTTACGAAGCGGTTTCCGGTCACACCACCCCGGTACATACTCTATCCGATGCCGTTTGTTGGGCTCGCATTGCTCACCATCTCGCTCACAGGGATGCTGGAACTTCCTTCGAGCCTCATTTGGCTTCTCGTCCTCCTCCCGGGTCCGATGTATGTACATCTTTCATGGGCTCCACGTTGGCGCCTCTTGTGTCAACTTGAGGATGACAAAAATCCGTTTGAAGGCCTCGAATTTGATTACAACGAGAAGTTGAACGATGCAGAAGAAATAGCGGACGGGGATGAAGAACTTCTTTCCGTTGTCAATGCACTCGAAGAAGAGTGATTGGTTGTCCTATCTAGCCTTGCAGGCGGATGTAATTCACTTGACATACTGCAACCAATTTGCCAGTGGTATCGTACAAATCAGCATGGGCGAGACACATCGTTCGTCCAATTCGGATCACGTTGGCTTTACAAACGACATCGGTGTGACACGGTCGCAGAAATCTGATGTTAAAATCAGTAGTTGCAACAAGTGAATCGGCACCAATTTCCGTCAAAATAGACCAGCATGTGACGGTGTCTGCAATTGTCCCGAGCATCCCTCCATGAAATGTTTCGTATATTCCATCCCATTGCGTGTGACGCGGAACGATTGCTTCACATCGACCCTTTTCCAGTTTAAGAATCTCCATCTTGAGGGTCTCGACAATCGGAATGGAATGAATTCTTTTGTCGAGCGCCAGTAATTGCTCGTCGCTTAGTGTGTCACTTTCCACAGTGTCACCTCAGATGAGATCGAGTGTTGGTCCAACTTTTTCAAACAAACGAAGTACTTCATCAAGGTCTTCACGAGTAAGTCCGGCAGACATCTGTGTGCGGATTCTGGCTTTATCACGAGCGACCATTGGGAACACGATGGCACCTGCCATGACTCCTTCTTCACCAAGTGCTTTGGTCATCGCCTTCGCCACGCTTGAATCTCCACACATTACTGGGATGATCGGGGTGACAGAATCGCCAGTGTCGAAACCGAGCGATTGCAATTCCTTACGGAAATAGTCGGTGTTCTCCCACAACCGGGCATGGTGTTCAGGCTCGTCCATAAGGACTTCAATCGCAGCTTTTTGTGCAGCAGCGACGCCGGGTGGCTGAGAGCCAGAAAGAAGCCATGAGCGTGAATGGTTGAGGGCGTGGGTGCGAGTCATCTCAGTACCGGCAAGGATTCCGCCTTGGACACCCAGGGCTTTGGAGAAAGAACCGGTTTCAAAATCGACCTTGCCTTGCAGGTTGAAATGGGCAACAATTCCTGCTCCCTTCTCACCGAGAACTCCCTCGCCGTGGCAATCGTCAACATAGACCATTGCGCCGTATTCTTCCGCCAATTTGTTCACTTCATCGAGTGGAGCAATATCTCCATCCATTGAGAATACGCCATCCGTAATAATCAGTTTACGGTCTGAGCTTTCGTGCGCTTTCAGTACTGCTTCAAGTTCACCCATATCGTTGTGAGCATAGACTCCACGGCTCGCCTTCGTAAGTCGGACACCATCAATGATAGAGCCGTGGTTCAGTGCATCGCTGATAATGACATCTTGTGGTCCAGCAACCAACGTCGGGATGAGTCCTACATTGACGGTGTAGCCTGCAGAATAAATCAGTGAGGCTTCGACTCCCTTGAATTCAGCAACTTTCTTTTCAGCCTCAAGGTGTATGTCCATTGTCCCAGCAATAGCCCGAACACTACCGCTTCCAGCACCGTACTTTTGTGTAGCATCAAGCATAGCCTGTTTGACTTTCGGATGGGTCGTGAGGTTGAGGTAATTGTTCGCAGACAGCATGATTGTTGGCTTTCCGTTCATTTGACACCGAGGTTCGTTCGGACTTTCCAAAGTGGGCGGTTCCCATAGCAGTGATTTTTCTGACAATTCGTCAAAACGTGTTTTCATCCAAGACATGTCTCCGGGCATATGCTCTCCTCATACCAACGCAATACCTCGACATTCAAGTTCTTTCGGGCTTGAGGTTCTGATTCCGTGCATGCAACCATGCAATCAAAAAGGAAGTGCCGTTGGGCGTGTTATGCGCCTTACGGGTACAGTGAGCAGTGGATTGGGGCGAGCCCACATTTTCATGGCCCAACCTCACTATCAAGAACAGTTCAAACAACTTCTCGGTGGCACTGCTTGGCCAGGTACGCTGAATCTTACGTTTCTAGGTCAATACCTCATCAATTACATCGCTCTGAGCAAAAAATCTGGGATTGAT